>NZ_JAOCLK010000009.1:0-122444 GCF_029845265.1 Ectopseudomonas oleovorans | reverse complement strand
CAAATAGAGCTGCGTGTAGGGTGCGCTGCGCGCACCGACAAGGACGCGGTTACAAAGGTGCGCATGGCGCACCCTACGGTTGATCCGCTGACGCTTCGCGAGCAGAGCTCGCTCCTACAGGTCATCAGCACTCGCCTCAGATTTAAGCTTTATAGGCATCAATAGAAAGGTCTTGTTATGTTGCTGTTGGCTTTTATTGGCGGCTCTTTCGGCTGAATCTTGAGCAAGGGTAGTTATCTTTCCTCCTGCACGGCTTTCTTCGGTTTGCCGTTTTCTATGCAAGCTGAAGCCTCATCGTTATCATGCCAGCCTTGTTCGTGGCGGGGCCTCGCATGCTGGAATTGTTGAAACTTCTACAGGATGGTCGATTCCATTCCGGTGAAGCCCTAGGGGCGAAGCTCGGGATAAGTCGCAGTGCCATCTGGAAGCAACTGCAAGGCCTGGAGGCCGAGCTGGGGATCGAGGTGTTCAAGGTTCCTGGTCGGGGCTATCGGCTGTCTTCGCCCATGACCTTGCTCGATGCTGGAGAGATATCTCATGGCGCTGAGGGCTTGGCTTGGCCGATCACGGTAGAGTCCAGCGTGGACTCTACGAACGCCGAGATCTTTCGTCGCCTCGATGCTGGAGTGCGTGCGCCTTTCGTTCTGCTTGCTGAGCGTCAGACCGCTGGGCGCGGTCGGCGGGGACGGGTCTGGGTCAGTCCTTTTGCCGAGAACCTTTATTGCAGCGTCGTTCTGCGTGTAGATGGTGGAATGAGTCAGGTGGAGGCCTTGAGTCTGACTGTAGGCCTTGCTGTCGCTAAGGCGCTGCAATCCATTGGCATCGACGGTGCGCGACTCAAATGGCCGAATGATGTACTGGTCGAGGGCCGCAAGATATCCGGAATTCTCCTGGAGCTGGCCGGGGATCCGGCAGATGTCTGTCACGTTGTGGTTGGTGTCGGTATCAACGTCAATATGGCGTCCGATGTGCCTGCTGTTATCGACCAGCCCTGGACCTCGGTGCGCCAGTGCCTTGGGCGCGTGCTTGACCGCAATGAGTTAGCCGCCAAGTTGTTGTTGCAGCTGCGAGATTGCCTTTCCATTCATTGGCAGGACGGGTTTGCCGGTTTGCGCGAGGAGTGGGAAGCGTTGCATGCGTGGCGCGGCCGATCTGTGGCGTTAACGGCAGGAAACAATGCGACTCTGGGTATCGTGCTTGGGGTTGATGAGCGAGGCGCTATTAGGCTGAGCGTGGATGGCGTCGATCGCTCCTTCAGTGGGGGCGAGTTGAGCCTGAGGTTGCAACATGATTCTTGAGCTCGACTGCGGTAATAGCTTTATCAAGTGGCGGGTGATTTCCGTGGATGGAGCGCAGCGCCTGCTTGCTGGCGTTGTCGACTCCGATGCCGCTCTCTTCGAGTCGTTGGCTGCTGCGCCTGAGTTGCGGGTAAGTCGCTGTCGCTTGGTCAGTGTGCGTAGCGACGCCGAGACCGAGCTGTTGGTTGCACGTCTGCGTGAGTCCTTGGGGGTGGATGCGGTCTGTGCTCAATGTGCCAGTCGGGTCGGGGCTGTACATAACGGTTACGAAGACTTCCGGCGTCTTGGTCTGGATCGTTGGTTGGCTGTGCTGGGGGCCTATCATTTAGGGCGGCGTGCTTGTCTGGTGGTGGATCTCGGGACAGCGGTGACCGCTGATTTCGTATCTGCCTCAGGTATGCACTTGGGCGGCTTCATTTGCCCAGGGTTGCCGCTCATGCGTGATCAGTTGAGTACGCACACTCGGCGTATTCGCTACGACCGGCAGGTGGCTCTCGCCGCTCTGCATGAGCTGGAGCCTGGGCGCTCCACTGCGGAGGCTGTCGAGCGAGGGTGCGTATTGATGTTGCGTGGTTTTGTTGCCGAGCAGTTGCTGCAGGCGCAGGCTCGTTTTCCTGAGGGTTTCGAGGTCTTCCTGACTGGAGGCGATGCGGGTTTGGTGCGAGATGTCGTCCCGGGAGCGCAGGTTGTTCCTGATCTGGTATTTGTCGGGCTGGCTATCGCCTGTCCCTTGAGCTGAGGCGAGGTATGCGCTGGATTCTGCTATTGCTCCTGCTGCTTAACGCCTTCTATTACGTCTGGCATCAGCAGCAGGCCCCCTTGCGTGCCAAAGAGGTGGCTCCGGCAGGTGCTTATCAGGCAGCGCGCAAAGATATCCGTTTGTTGAGTGAGGCGGGTGCGCCGCGCTCGCGTGCAGATTCGTCGACGCCGGCTGATGCGGCTGCTCCTGAGGCGGCTGTTTGTCTCTATCTAGGGAGTTTCGAAGAAGAGACGAGGGCCAGGGTTGTGGAGCAGCGGCTATTGAGTTTGGACATACAGGCTGAAGTGCGCGGTGTCGATGCGGCAGCGGGGCTCGAGTATTGGGTTTATCTGCCGCCTCTGGCTTCCCGTCAGGCCTCGCTGAGGCAGTTGCGCGAACTGCAGGCCCGCCGTATCGATAGCTACATCATCACTCAGGGCGAGCTGGCGAATGGCATATCGCTCGGCATATTCCCCCGCCGCGACTCGGCCAATAGCGTCATGCAGCGTTTGCGGGATGTGGGTTACGAGCCGCAGATTCGCGAGCTCTCGCGTGCGCATCGCAGTTTCTGGGTGCGTGTAGCCCCGCAAAGTCGGCGCTTGGCTGACGAATTTTTGCTTGGTCGGCTCGCGGGTGACTTCGCTGGTTTGCAGCATCAATTAATGCCTTGTGAAGGCGTTGCATTGCTCCAGTAGTTTGCATAGAATGGCGCCCGCTTCGCAGGGTGGTCAAAGTTGGTTCCCGACGAAGATGTTGTCAAAGTAGCTAACCTCAAGATTTTAATGAGAAAAAGCTTGACAGCAGGGTGGCAGATCTAGAAAATGCCGCCTCACTTTGGAGGGGTTCCCGAGCGGCCAAAGGGATCAGACTGTAAATCTGACGTCATCGACTTCGAAGGTTCGAATCCTTCCCCCTCCACCAGATTCAGCGTGAGCTGCAAGCTCCGCGGGTATAGTTCAGTGGTAGAACCTCAGCCTTCCAAGCTGATGATGCGGGTTCGATTCCCGCTACCCGCTCCAGTTTGTGGTTGGTGCAACAGAGTTTGGCTCATGTAGCTCAGCTGGTAGAGCACACCCTTGGTAAGGGTGAGGTCAGCGGTTCAAATCCGCTCATGAGCTCCATCTAATGAAGGCAGATATGAAAGTATCTGCCTTTGTCTTAATGGCAGCATGGCTTGCTCAATTCTTCGATAGGAGACGGTCAAGATGGCTAAAGAGAAATTCGAACGTAACAAACCGCACGTCAACGTTGGCACCATTGGTCACGTTGACCACGGTAAAACCACTCTGACCGCTGCTCTGACCCGTGTCTGCTCCGAAGTTTTCGGTTCGGCCAAGGTTGACTTCGACAAGATCGACAGCGCTCCGGAAGAAAAAGCTCGTGGTATCACCATCAACACCGCGCACGTAGAGTACGACTCCAACATTCGTCACTACGCGCACGTTGACTGCCCGGGCCACGCCGACTACGTGAAGAACATGATCACCGGTGCTGCCCAGATGGACGGCGCGATCCTGGTCTGCTCGGCTGCCGACGGCCCGATGCCGCAAACCCGTGAGCACATCCTGCTGTCCCGTCAGGTTGGCGTACCGTACATCGTTGTCTTCCTGAACAAGGCTGACATGGTTGACGACGCTGAGCTGCTGGAACTGGTCGAGATGGAAGTTCGCGACCTGCTGAGCACCTACGATTTCCCGGGTGACGACACTCCGATCATCATCGGCTCCGCGCTGATGGCTCTGAACGGCGAAGACACCAACGAGCTGGGCACTACCGCTGTCAAGAAGCTGGTCGAGACTCTGGATACCTACATTCCGGAGCCGGTTCGTGCCATCGACAAGCCGTTCCTGATGCCGATCGAAGACGTATTCTCGATCTCCGGCCGCGGTACTGTAGTGACCGGTCGTGTTGAGCGCGGTATCGTCAAGGTTCAGGAAGAAATCGAAATCGTTGGTCTGCGTCCGACCACCAAAACCACCTGCACCGGCGTTGAGATGTTCCGCAAGTTGCTGGACGAAGGTCGTGCTGGTGAGAACTGCGGCGTGCTGCTGCGCGGCACCAAGCGTGATGAGGTCGAGCGTGGTCAGGTTCTGGCCAAGCCGGGCACCATCAAGCCGCACACCAAGTTCGAAGCAGAAGTGTACGTACTGTCCAAGGAAGAAGGTGGTCGTCACACCCCGTTCTTCAAGGGCTACCGTCCGCAGTTCTACTTCCGTACCACTGACGTGACCGGTTCGTGCGAACTGCCGGAAGGCGTTGAGATGGTAATGCCGGGCGACAACATCAAGATGGTTGTCACCCTGATCAAGCCGATCGCCATGGAAGACGGCCTGCGCTTCGCAATTCGCGAAGGCGGTCGTACCGTTGGTGCCGGCGTGGTTGCCAAGATCATCGAATAATCGGTTGATCTGTCCCTTTCAGGCCGGCATAATGGCCGGCCTGATTTTGTTATAGGTCAGTAGCTCAATTGGCAGAGCGGCGGTCTCCAAAACCGCAGGTTGGGGGTTCGATTCCCTCCTGACCTGCCATTTTCTAACGAATTTGGCGTGTCTTTCACAGGATCCTCTCGAATGAATGCTAAGGCTGAAGCCAAAGACTCTCGCTTTGATCTGGTCAAGTGGCTGGTTGTCGCTGCCCTGGTTGTTGTGGGTGTCGTAGGTAATCAGTACTTCTCTGCTGAGCCGGTTCTGTATCGCGTTCTGGGTCTGGTTGTGCTGGGTGGTGTTGCCGCTTTCGTGGCATTTCAGACTGCTCGTGGTCAATCTTTCGCAGTGTTGCTGAAAGAAGCACGCGTCGAGATTCGTAAGGTTGTCTGGCCGACCCGCCAGGAAACCACTCAGACCACTCTGATCGTGGTTGCCGTTGTTCTGGTGATGGCGCTGCTGTTGTGGGGGCTTGACTCCCTGCTCGGTTGGCTTATTTCCCTGATTGTTGGTTAAGGGTGTCTCGTGGCTAAGCGTTGGTATGTCGTGCATGCTTACTCGGGTTACGAGAAGCATGTCATGCGCTCGCTCATCGAGCGCGTGAAACTGGCTGGTATGGAAGATGATTTCGGCGAGATTCTCGTTCCCACTGAAGAAGTGGTCGAGATGCGCAATGGTCAGAAGCGCAAGAGTGAGCGCAAGTTCTTCCCCGGCTACGTTCTTGTGCAGATGGAAATGAACGAGGCGACTTGGCACTTGATCAAGGATACGCCGCGCGTCATGGGCTTCATCGGGGGTACTGCCGACAAGCCAGCGCCCATCACCGAGAAAGAAGCTGAAGCCATTCTGCGTCGTGTCGCCGACAGTGGCGACAAGCCCAAGCCGAAGACGTTGTTCGAGCCGGGCGAGATGGTACGAGTTGTCGATGGCCCGTTCGCCGATTTCGGTGGCGTGGTCGAAGAAGTGAATTACGAAAAGAGCCGCATCCAGGTTGCTGTGACCATTTTTGGGCGCTCCACCCCGGTCGAGCTGGAGTTCAGTCAGGTCGAGAAAACGTAACTGACATAAGCATCCCTCACCCCGCAGTCGTAGGCTGCGGGGTTTTGTCGTCACTGGGATAAATGCGTAAGTAACCTCGGGGAGCCGTCAGGCGTTCGAACCCGAAATTGGAGTAGCTAATGGCTAAGAAGATTCAGGCTTATATCAAGCTGCAGGTTAAAGCCGGTCAGGCAAACCCGTCACCACCCGTCGGCCCCGCTCTGGGGCAGCACGGCGTGAACATCATGGAATTCTGCAAGGCGTTCAACGCCAAGACTCAAGGCGTCGAGCCGGGTCTGCCGACTCCCGTGATCATCACTGTTTACAGTGACCGCAGCTTTACCTTTGAAACCAAGAGCACCCCGGCTGCTGTACTGCTGAAGAAGGCCGCTGGCCTGACCAGCGGTTCCGCTCGTCCGAACACCGTCAAAGTAGGCACCGTTACCCGTGCTCAGCTGGAAGAGATCGCCAAGACCAAGCAGGCTGATCTGACTGCCGCTGATCTGGAAGCGGCCGTGCGCACCATCGCCGGCTCCGCTCGTAGCATGGGCCTGAACGTGGAGGGTGTGTAATGGCTAAGTTGACCAAGCGCCAAAAGGCCATTGCGGCCAAGGTTGAAGCCGGCAAGGCCTACACCTTCGAAGAAGCTGCCAGCCTGCTGGCCGAACTGTCTGCCGTCAAGTTCACCGAGTCTTTCGATGTCGCCGTGAACCTGGGTGTAGACCCGCGTAAATCCGATCAGGTCGTACGTGGCGCCACCGTTCTGCCGAACGGCACTGGCAAAACCGTACGCGTTGCCGTGTTCACCCAAGGTCCGGGCGCTGAAGCTGCCCTGGCTGCCGGTGCCGACAAAGTCGGTATGGACGATCTGGCTGCCGAAATGAAGGCCGGCGATCTGAACTACGACGTGGTCATCGCTTCCCCGGACGCCATGCGCGTCGTTGGCCAGTTGGGTCAGGTTCTGGGCCCGCGCGGTCTGATGCCGAACCCGAAAGTCGGCACCGTGACTCCGGACGTCGCTACCGCTGTGAAGAACGCCAAGGCTGGTCAGGTGCGTTTCCGTACCGACAAGAACGGCATCATCCACACCTCCGTTGGCAAGGTCGGCTTTGAAGCCGCTGCGCTGAAGCAGAACGTGGAAGCCCTGCTGTCTGACCTCAAGCGTCTGAAGCCGTCGACCTCGAAAGGCATCTACGTCAAGCGTGTGACCCTGAGCACCACCATGGGTCCGGGTCTGATGATTGATCAGGCTTCGCTCGACGCGTAAGTGATTGGGCCGTTAGCCGCGTGCTGCCGGCCATGAAAGATTGGGGTCCCTGCCTGGCGGGGGCTATCCAAGACCGTAGGTGACTCGCGTTTTAAATGTCAGGCTTGCCTGATGGCCTACGCAGATGGTGCTCCCGATTCGTTACCGAATCAGACACCAAAACGCCGCCGAACCTCGGTTTGGCGAAACGGTAAAATCCAGGAGTAAACCCGTGGCAATTAAACTCGAAGACAAGAAGGCCATCGTCGCTGAAGTCAACGAGGCTGCCAAAGCCGGTCTGTCCGCTGTCGTGGCTGATGCCCGTGGCGTGACCGTCGGCGCAATGACCGGACTCCGTAAAGAGGCCCGCGAAGCTGGTGTGTACGTGAAAGTCGTGCGTAACACCCTGCTCAAGCGCGCCGTTGAAGGCACACAGTTCGACGTGCTCAACGACGTGTTCAAAGGCCCGACCCTGATCGCTTTCTCCAACGAACACCCGGGCGCTGCTGCTCGTCTGTTCAAAGAGTTCGCCAAGGGTCAGGACAAGTTCGAGATCAAGGCAGCTGCGTTCGAGGGCAAGTACCTCGCAGCAAACCAGATCGACGTACTGGCAAGTCTGCCGACTCGCGACGAGGGCATCGCCCAGCTGATGAGCGTTATTCAAGGCGCCACCAGCAAACTCGCTCGCACCCTGGCAGCCATTCGCGACCAGAAAGAAGCTGCTGCTGCATAAGGCGGCGTGAGCACTTTCGAAATCAAACGTTTAATTTGATGGTCGCCTAGGCCGTCACCCCAATACAGGAATTGATAGTCATGTCTCTGACTAACGAGCAAATCATCGAAGCTATCGGCCAGAAATCCGTTATGGAAATCGTTGAGCTGATCAAAGCGATGGAAGAAACCTTCGGCGTTACCGCTGCTGCTGCTGTTGCCGCTGGCCCGGCTGCTGCCGCTGCTGCTGTTGAAGAGCAGACCGAGTTCAACGTTGTTCTGGCTGAAGCTGGCGACAAGAAAGTGAACGTGATCAAGGCTGTTCGCGAGCTGACCGGTCTGGGCCTGAAAGAAGCCAAGGAGAAGGTCGACACCGCTCCTCAGGTTATCGCTGAAGGTCTGAGCAAAGAAGCTGCTGAAGACGCCAAGAAGAAGCTGGAAGAAGCTGGCGCCAAGGTCGAGCTCAAGTAAGCTCGCACCTTGCGTCTACAGCCCGCGCGACTCGCACAAGGCTGATGGCTGGTGGCTTTTGCCACCGGCCTTTTTCCGTTCTAGGTCGACTGTTCGTCAGTTGGCCTGGAGCAGAGAAATCCCGCCCGAGAGGCGGTTGCAAACCGAGGGTTTGCACGATTTTCTGGTCACCGCCGCCGGCGTTGACCAAATAAGCAGGTGACCAAGCTGGGGAACGCTGATGGCTTACTCATACACTGAGAAAAAACGTATCCGCAAGGACTTTAGCAAGTTGCCGGATGTCATGGATGTGCCTTACCTCCTGGCCATCCAGCTGGATTCCTATCGCGAATTCCTGCAGCAAGGGGTGAGCAAGGAACAATTCCGTGACATCGGCCTGCATGCGGCCTTCAAATCGGTATTCCCGATCATCAGCTACTCCGGCAACGCTGCCCTGGAGTACGTCGGCTATCGCCTGGGCGAGCCGGCGTTCGACGTCAAGGAGTGCGTCCTGCGTGGCGTGACCTTCGCCGTGCCGCTGCGTGTGAAAGTGCGCCTGATCATTTTCGACAAAGAATCGTCGAACAAAGCGATCAAGGACATCAAAGAGCAGGAAGTGTACATGGGCGAGATTCCGCTCATGACCGAGAACGGTACCTTCGTCATCAACGGTACCGAGCGCGTGATCGTGTCCCAGCTGCACCGTTCGCCGGGTGTGTTCTTCGATCACGACCGTGGCAAGACCCACAGCTCGGGCAAGCTGCTGTACTCCGCTCGCATCATCCCCTACCGCGGTTCCTGGCTGGACTTCGAGTTCGACCCGAAGGACGCGGTATTCGTGCGTATCGACCGTCGCCGCAAACTGCCGGCGTCCGTTCTGCTGCGCGCACTCGGCTACAGCACCGAAGAAGTGCTGGATGCCTTCTACGACACCAACGTCTACCACGTTAAGAACGACGGCCTGAGCCTGGAGCTGGTGCCGCAGCGTCTGCGTGGTGAAGTCGCGGTCCTGGACATCAAGGACGCCAGCGGCAAGGTGATCGTGGAACAGGGCCGTCGTATCACTGCCCGCCACATCAACCAGCTGGACAAGGCTGGCATCAAGGAGCTGGACGTTCCGCTCGATTACGTCATTGGCCGTACCACTGCCAAGGCCATCGTGCACCCGGCTACCGGCGAGATCATCGCCGAGTGCAACACCGAGCTGACCGCCGACTTGCTGGCCAAGATGGCCAAGGCCAACGTCGTTCGCTTCGAGACCCTGTACACCAACGACATCGATTGCGGTCCGTTCATCAGCGACACCCTGAAGATCGACAGCACCACCAATCAGCTGGAAGCGCTGGTCGAGATCTATCGCATGATGCGTCCCGGCGAGCCGCCAACCAAGGACGCTGCCGAGACCCTGTTCAACAACCTGTTCTTCAGCGCCGAGCGTTACGATCTGTCCGCCGTGGGCCGCATGAAGTTCAACCGTCGTATCGGTCGCACCGAGATCGAAGGTTCGGGCGTGCTGAGCAAGGAAGACATCGTCGCCGTACTCAAGACCCTGGTCGACATCCGTAACGGCAAGGGCATCGTCGACGACATCGACCACCTGGGTAACCGCCGCGTGCGTTGCGTCGGCGAGATGGCCGAGAACCAGTTCCGTGTAGGCCTGGTGCGCGTCGAGCGCGCGGTCAAGGAACGTCTGTCGATGGCCGAAAGCGAAGGCCTGATGCCGCAGGACCTGATCAACGCCAAGCCGGTTGCGGCGGCGGTGAAGGAGTTCTTCGGTTCCAGCCAGCTCTCGCAGTTCATGGACCAGAACAACCCGCTCTCCGAGATCACCCACAAGCGCCGCGTTTCCGCACTCGGCCCGGGCGGTCTGACCCGTGAGCGCGCCGGCTTCGAAGTCCGCGACGTACACCCGACCCACTACGGCCGCGTGTGCCCGATCGAAACCCCGGAAGGTCCGAACATCGGTCTGATCAACTCGCTGGCTGCCTATGCCCGCACCAACCAGTACGGCTTCTTGGAAAGCCCGTACCGCGTGGTCAGGGAAGGTCAGGTCACCGACGAGATCGTGTTCCTGTCCGCCATCGAAGAAGCCGATCACGTGATCGCTCAGGCGTCCGCGACCCTGAACGACAAGGGTCAGCTGATCGACGAGCTGGTAGCCGTACGTCACCTGAACGAATTCACCGTCAAGGCGCCGGAAGACGTCACCCTGATGGACGTATCGCCGAAGCAGGTAGTCTCGGTTGCCGCCTCGCTGATTCCGTTCCTCGAGCACGACGACGCCAACCGTGCACTCATGGGTTCGAACATGCAGCGTCAGGCTGTACCGACCCTGCGCGCCGACAAGCCGCTGGTAGGTACCGGCATGGAGCGCAACGTCGCCCGTGACTCCGGCGTCTGCGTCGTGGCCCGCCGTGGCGGTGTGATCGACTCGGTCGATGCCAGCCGTATCGTGGTTCGCGTCAACGACGACGAAGTCGAGACTGGCGAAGCCGGTGTCGACATCTACAACCTGACCAAGTACACCCGCTCCAACCAGAACACCTGCATCAACCAGCGTCCGCTGGTGAGCAAGGGTGATCAGGTAGCGCGTGGCGACATCATGGCTGACGGCCCGTCCACCGACATGGGTGAACTGGCGCTGGGTCAGAACATGCGCGTTGCGTTCATGCCGTGGAACGGCTTCAACTTCGAAGACTCCATCTGCCTGTCCGAGCGCGTGGTTCAGGAAGACCGCTTCACCACCATCCACATCCAGGAACTGACCTGTGTGGCGCGTGACACCAAGCTCGGCCCAGAGGAAATCTCCTCTGACATCCCGAACGTGGGTGAAGCGGCTCTGAACAAGCTGGACGAAGCCGGTATCGTCTACGTCGGTGCCGAAGTCGGCCCGGGCGACATCCTGGTCGGTAAGGTCACTCCGAAAGGCGAGACCCAGCTGACTCCGGAAGAGAAGCTGCTGCGTGCGATCTTCGGTGAGAAGGCGTCCGACGTGAAGGACACCTCCCTGCGCGTGCCGACCGGCACCAAGGGTACCGTCATCGACGTGCAGGTCTTCACCCGTGATGGCGTCGAGCGCGACAGCCGCGCCCTGGCCATCGAGAAGCAGCAGCTGGACGAGATCCGCAAGGACCTCAACGAAGAGTTCCGCATCGTCGAAGGCGCGACCTTCGAGCGTCTGCGTTCGGCTCTGGTTGGCGCGATCGCCGAAGGCGGCGCGGGTCTGAAGAAAGGCACCGCGATCACCGACGAGTTCCTCGACGGTCTCGAGCGTGGCCAGTGGTTCAAACTGCGCATGGCCGACGACGCCCTGAACGAGCAGCTGGAGAAGGCCCAGGCCTACATCTCCGACCGCCGTCAGATGCTCGACGACAAGTTCGAAGACAAGAAGCGCAAGCTGCAGCAGGGCGATGACCTGGCTCCGGGCGTGCTGAAGATCGTCAAGGTCTACCTGGCCATCCGCCGTCGCATCCAGCCGGGTGACAAGATGGCCGGTCGTCACGGTAACAAGGGTGTGGTCTCGGTGATCATGCCGGTCGAAGACATGCCGCACGACGCCAACGGCACGCCGGTGGACATCGTTCTGAACCCGCTGGGCGTACCGTCGCGTATGAACGTCGGTCAGATCCTCGAAACCCACCTCGGCCTCGCGGCCAAGGGCCTGGGCGAGAAGATCAACCGCATGCTCGAAGAGCAGCGCAAGGTTGCCGAACTGCGCAAGTTCCTCGCCGAGATCTACAACGAGATCGGCGGTCGTCAGGAAAACCTCGACGAGTTCTCCGATAACGAGATCCTCGAGCTGGCGAAGAACCTCAAGGGCGGTGTACCGATGGCGACTGCCGTGTTCGATGGCGCCAAGGAAACCGAGATCAAGGCCATGCTGAAACTTGCCGATCTGCCGGAAAGCGGCCAGATGCGCCTGTTCGACGGTCGTACCGGTAACCAGTTCGAGCGCCCGACCACCGTCGGCTACATGTACATGCTGAAACTGAACCACCTGGTGGACGACAAGATGCATGCGCGTTCCACTGGTTCCTACAGCCTGGTTACCCAGCAGCCGCTGGGTGGTAAGGCGCAGTTCGGTGGTCAGCGCTTCGGGGAGATGGAGGTCTGGGCGCTGGAAGCCTACGGCGCCGCCTACACCCTGCAGGAAATGCTGACCGTGAAGTCGGACGACGTGAACGGCCGTACCAAGATGTACAAAAACATCGTGGATGGCGATCACCGTATGGAGCCGGGCATGCCCGAGTCCTTCAACGTACTGATCAAAGAGATCCGTTCGCTCGGCATCGACATCGATCTGGAAACCGAATAACACGACGTGAATCGGCAGCGGGGCTAGTCCAGCTCGCTGCCCGCTCCGCCAGGAGGAAAGGCCTTGAAAGACCTACTGAATTTGCTGAAAAACCAGGGTCAGATCGAAGAGTTCGACGCCATCCGTATCGGGTTGGCCTCGCCTGAGATGATCCGTTCGTGGTCGTTCGGTGAAGTTAAAAAGCCGGAAACCATCAACTACCGTACCTTCAAGCCAGAGCGCGACGGCCTGTTCTGCGCCAAGATCTTTGGCCCGGTCAAGGACTACGAGTGCCTGTGCGGCAAGTACAAGCGCCTCAAGCACCGCGGCGTGATCTGCGAGAAGTGCGGCGTTGAAGTGGCCCTGGCCAAGGTTCGTCGTGAGCGCATGGCGCACATCGAACTGGCCTCGCCGGTCGCCCACATCTGGTTCCTCAAGTCGCTGCCGTCCCGTATCGGCCTGCTGATGGACATGACCCTGCGTGACATCGAGCGCGTGCTCTATTTCGAGAGCTACGTGGTGATCGATCCGGGCATGACCACCCTCGAGAAGGGCCAGCTGCTGAACGACGAGCAGTACTTCGAAGCCCTGGAAGAGTTCGGTGACGACTTCGACGCGCGCATGGGCGCCGAGGCCGTGCGCGAACTGCTGCACGCTATCGATCTGGATCACGAGATCGGCCGCCTGCGTGAAGAGATTCCGCAGACCAACTCCGAGACCAAGATCAAGAAGCTGTCCAAGCGCCTGAAGCTGATGGAAGCCTTCAAGGACTCCGGCAACCTGCCTGAGTGGATGGTGCTGACCGTTCTGCCGGTTCTGCCGCCGGACCTGCGTCCGCTGGTACCGCTGGATGGTGGCCGCTTCGCGACCTCGGATCTGAACGATCTGTATCGCCGCGTGATCAACCGTAACAACCGTCTGAAGCGCCTGCTCGATCTGTCGGCGCCGGACATCATCGTGCGCAACGAAAAGCGCATGCTGCAGGAAGCGGTCGACGCCCTGCTCGACAACGGCCGTCGTGGTCGCGCCATCACTGGCTCGAACAAGCGTCCGCTGAAGTCGCTGGCCGACATGATCAAAGGTAAGCAAGGTCGCTTCCGTCAGAACCTGCTCGGTAAGCGCGTGGACTACTCCGGTCGTTCCGTGATCACCGTGGGCCCGACCCTGCGCCTGCACCAGTGCGGTCTGCCGAAGAAGATGGCTCTCGAGCTGTTCAAGCCGTTCATTTTCGGCAAGCTGGAAATGCGTGGCCTGGCGACCACCATCAAGGCCGCCAAGAAGATGGTCGAGCGCGAGCTGCCGGAGGTTTGGGACGTTCTCGCCGAAGTGATTCGCGAACACCCCGTCCTGCTCAACCGTGCACCGACCCTGCACCGTCTGGGTATCCAGGCGTTCGAGCCGGTTCTGATCGAAGGTAAAGCCATCCAGCTGCACCCGCTGGTCTGCGCCGCGTACAACGCCGACTTCGACGGTGACCAGATGGCCGTTCACGTGCCGCTGACCCTGGAAGCCCAGCTCGAAGCGCGCGCGCTGATGATGTCGACCAACAACATCCTCTCGCCGGCCAACGGCGAGCCGATCATCGTGCCGTCGCAGGACGTGGTACTGGGTCTGTACTACATGACCCGTGAAGCGGTGAACGCCAAGGGTGAAGGTCGCGTCTTCGCCGACCTGCAGGAAGTCGACCGCGTATTCCGCGCCGGCGAAGCGTCCCTACACGCCCGCGTGAAAGTGCGTATCAACGAAACCGTCAAAGAAAAAGACGGTTCGATCACCAAGAACACCCGTATCGTCGACACCACCGTCGGCCGTGCGCTGCTGTTCCAGATCGTGCCGGCCGGCCTGTCCTACGACGTGGTCAACCAGCCGATGAAGAAGAAGGCGATCTCCAAGCTGATCAACCAGTGCTACCGCACCGTGGGTCTGAAGGACACCGTCATCTTCGCTGACCAGCTGATGTACACCGGTTTCGCCTACTCGACCATCTCCGGTGTGTCGATCGGCGTGAACGACTTCGTCATCCCGGAAGAAAAGGCGCGCATCATCGACGCCGCCACCGAGGAAGTGAAGGAAATCGAGTCGCAGTACGCCTCCGGCCTGGTGACCCAGGGCGAGAAGTACAACAAGGTGATCGACCTCTGGTCGAAGGCCAACGACGAAGTTTCCAAGGCGATGATGGCCAACCTCTCGAAAGAGCCGGTGGTCGATCGCGAAGGCAAGACCGTCGAGCAGGAGTCCTTCAACTCCATGTACATGATGGCGGACTCCGGTGCGCGTGGTAGCGCCGCCCAGATCCGTCAGCTGGCCGGTATGCGTGGTCTGATGGCCAAGCCGGACGGCTCGATCATCGAGACGCCGATCACCGCGAACTTCCGCGAAGGTCTGTCGGTTCTGCAGTACTTCATTTCCACCCACGGTGCTCGTAAGGGTTTGGCGGATACCGCACTGAAGACCGCGAACTCCGGTTACCTGACCCGTCGTCTGGTCGACGTGGCGCAGGATCTGGTGGTGACCGAGATCGATTGCGGCACCGAGCAGGGCCTGCTGATGACCCCGCACATCGAAGGCGGCGACGTGGTCGAGCCGCTGGGTGAGCGCGTACTGGGCCGTGTGATTGCCAAGGACGTGTTCAAGCCGGGCACCGAGGACGTCATCGTTCCGGCCGGCACCCTGATCGACGAGAAGTGGGTCGAGTTCATCGAGCTCAACAGCGTCGACGAAGTGGTCGTGCGTTCGCCGATCACCTGCGAAACCCGCTACGGCATCTGCGCCAAGTGCTACGGTCGCGACCTGGCTCGCGGTCACCAGGTCAACATCGGTGAAGCGGTCGGCGTTATCGCCGCGCAGTCCATCGGTGAGCCGGGTACCCAGCTGACCATGCGTACCTTCCACATCGGTGGTGCTGCAAGCCGTACCTCGGCTGCCGACAGCGTCCAGGTGAAGAACGGTGGTGCGATCCGTCTGCACAACCTGAAGTACGTCGAGCGTGTCGATGGCAACCTGGTAGCGGTTTCCCGTTCCGGTGAGCTGGCCGTGGCCGACGAATTCGGTCGCGAGCGCGAGCGCTACAAGCTGCCTTACGGTGCCGTGATTTCCGTGAAGGAAGGTGACAAGGTCGACGCTGGCGCCATCGTCGCCAAGTGGGACCCGCACACCCACCCGATCGTGACCGAAATGAAGGGTATCGTGACCTTCGTCGGCATGGAGGAGGGCATCACCATCAAGCGTCAGACCGACGAACTGACCGGTTTGACCAACATCGAGGTTCTTGATCCGAAGGATCGTCCGGCTGCTGGTAAGGACATTCGTCCGGCCATCAAGATGGTCGACGCCAACGGCAAGGAACTGCTGCTGCCGGGTACCGACGTTCCCGCCCAGTACTTCCTGCCTGCCAACGCCCTGGTCGGCGTGGCGGACGGTGCGCAGATCGCGGTCGGTGACGTTATCGCCCGTATCCCGCAGGAAACCTCGAAGACTCGCGACATCACCGGTGGTCTGCCGCGCGTTGCCGACCTGTTCGAAGCTCGTCGTCCGAAGGAAGCTTCGATCCTGGCGGAAATCAGCGGCACCATTTCGTTCGGTAGAGAGACCAAGGGCAAGCGCCGTCTGGTCATCACTCCGACCGATGGCAGCGATCCGTACGAGGAGCTGATTCCGAAGTGGCGTCACCTGAACGTCTTCGAAGGCGAACAAGTGAACCGCGGCGAAGTCATCTCCGACGGCCCGAGCGATCCGCACGACATCCTGCGTCTGCTGGGTGTCAGCGCGCTGGCCAAGTACATCGTCAACGAGATCCAGGACGTTTACCGTCTGCAGGGCGTGAAGATCAACGACAAGCACATCGAGACCATCCTGCGTCAGATGCTGCGTAAGGTTGAAGTTACCGAGTCCGGCGATTCGTCCTTCATCAAGGGCGACCAGATGGAACTCACCCAGGTTCTGGGCGAGAACGAGCGTCTGGCCGAGGAGGACAAGTTCGTCGCCAAGTACACCCGCGTACTGCTGGGTATCACCAAGGCGTCGCTGTCCACCGAGTCCTTCATCTCGGCAGCGTCGTTCCAGGAAACCACCCGCGTCCTCACCGAGGCGGCGGTCACTGGCAAGCGCGACTACCTGCGTGGTCTGAAAGAGAACGTGGTCGTGGGTCGTCTGATCCCGGCCGGTACCGGTCTGGCCTATCACAGCGAGCGCAAGCGCAAGCGTGATGCCGACAAGCCGGTACGTGTCAGCGCCAGTGAGGTGGAAGCCGCACTGACCGAAGCGCTGAACTCCAGCGGAAATTGAGTCGAAGCCTCGCTAGTTCGCTAGCGGGGCTTTGCCTTGACTGGGGGGCTGAGTCTCTTTAGACTCATGCACCCCTAAATTTGGCAGGGCGTTTGGCTCTGCCATCTTTATTTGTGAGCGTCGAAAGACAACAGTGGAGCTAGTAGATGGCAACTATCAACCAGCTGGTACGTCAGCCGCGTAAGCGTATCGTCGAGAAATCCGACGTGCCTGCGCTGCAGAACTGCCCGCAGCGCCGTGGCGTGTGCACCCGCGTGTACACCACCACGCCGAAGAAACCTAACTCGGCACTGCGTAAAGTGTGCCGTGTGCGTCTGACCAACGGCTACGAAGTGTCTTCGTACATCGGCGGTGAAGGCCACAACCTGCAAGAGCACAGCGTCGTGCTGATCCGTGGCGGTCGTGTAAAGGACCTTCCGGGTGTGCGCTACCACACCGTGCGTGGTTCGCTGGATACCTCCGGCGTTAAAGACCGTAAGCAGGGTCGTTCCAAGTACGGTACCAAGCGTCCGAAATAAGGCCGCTTGATCCTTTTTATTTAGTTGAGTCGATAAGAGTAAGGTCGGGCGCGGCGTTCGCCGTTGGTCCCGAGCTAACCTGAAGACCGTTTGAGGGCTTATCAATGCCAAGACGTCGTGTAGCAGCCAAGCGTGAGATCCTGGACGATCCGAAATACGGAAGCCAGATCCTCGCCAAATTCATGAACCACGTGATGGAAAGCGGCAAGAAGGCCGTGGCCGAGCGCATCGTTTACGGTGCTCTGGACACTGTCAAAGCACGCAAGAACAGCGATCCCCTGGAGATCTTCGAGAAAGCTCTCGACGCCATCGCTCCGCTGGTCGAAGTCAAGTCCCGCCGTGTAGGCGGTGCTACCTACCAGGTTCCGGTCGAAGTTCGTCCGTCCCGTCGTAACGCCCTGGCTATGCGCTGGCTGGTGGACTACGCGCGCAAGCGCGGCGAGAAGTCCATGGCTCTGCGTCTGGCTGGTGAGCTGCTGGATGCTGCTGAAGGCAAAGGCGCTGCTGTCAAGAAGCGTGAAGACGTGCACCGTATGGCCGAGGCCAACAAGGCTTTCTCGCACTACCGCTTCTAATTCCGGCTCCACTAACCTTGCGAGGGCTTTATGGCTCGTAATACAGCAATTAACCGCTACCGTAACATCGGTATCTGTGCCCACGTTGACGCGGGCAAGACCACCACTACCGAGCGGATCCTGTTCTACACAGGCCTGAGCCACAAGATGGGCGAGGTGCATGATGGCGCCGCGACCACCGACTGGATGGTTCAGGAGCAGGAGCGTGGTATCACCATTACTTCTGCTGCGATCACCACCTTCTGGGAAGGTTCTCGTCGTCAGTACGACAAGTACCGCGTAAACGTCATCGATACCCCCGGTCACGTTGACTTCACCATCGAAGTAGAGCGCTCCCTGCGCGTACTCGACGGCGCTGTCGTTGTGTTCTGCGGTACCTCGGGCGTTGAGCCGCAGTCCGAAACCGTATGGCGTCAGGCCAACAAGTACGGTGTTCCGCGTATCGTCTACGTGAACAAGATGGACCGTCAGGGTGCCAACTTCCTGCGCGTCGTCGGTCAGATCAAGAACCGTCTGGGTCACACCCCGGTTCCGATCCAGATCGCCATCGGTGCTGAAGAGAACTTCGAAGGTCAGGTCGATCTGATCAAGATGAAGGCCATCTACTGGAACGACGACGACAAGGGTACTACCTACCGTGAGGAAGAAATTCCTGCCGACCTGGTAGGCCTGGCCAACGAGTGGCGCTCGAACATGGTTGAGGCAGCTGCCGAAGCCAACGAAGAGCTGATGAACAAGTACCTTGAAGAAGGTGACCTGTCCGTCGAGGACATCAAGGCTGGTCTGCGCGCCCGTACTCTGGCGAGCGAGATCGTTCCGGCTGTCTGCGGTTCCTCCTTCAAGAACAAGGGTGTTCCCCTGGTTCTCGATGCCGTCATCGACTTCCTGCCTGCTCCGACCGAAATTCCGGCGATCAAGGGTATTCACCCTGATCTGGCTGACAAGCCGAAAGAGCAGATGGAAGAGTCCGACTACGACGAGCGTCATGCAGACGACAACGAGCCGTTCTCGGCTCTGGCGTTCAAGATCGCTACCGACCCGTTCGTGGGTACCCTGACCTTCGTTCGCGTTTACTCGGGCGTTCTGGAGTCTGGCCAGTCGGTCATCAACTCCGTGAAAGGCAAGAAAGAGCGCGTTGGTCGTATGGTGCAGATGCACGCCAACCAGCGTGACGAGATCAAAGAAGTACGCGCTGGCGACATCGCTGCTCTGATCGGCATGAAGGACGTCACCACTGGTGAAACTCTGTGCGATCCGGACAAGCCGATCATCCTCGAGCGTATGGACTTCCCGGAGCCTGTCATCTCGGTAGCTGTAGAGCCGAAGACCAAGGCCGACCAGGAGAAGATGGGTATCGCTCTGGGCAAGCTGGCCCAGGAAGACCCGTCGTTCCGCGTCAAGACCGACGAAGAGACTGGTCAGACCATCATCTCCGGTATGGGTGAGCTGCACCTGGACATCCTCGTTGACCGCATGAAGCGCGAGTTCAACGTCGAGGCCAACATCGGTAAGCCGCAGGTTTCCTACCGTGAAACCATCACCAAGGACAGCGTCGAGATCGAAGGCAAGTTCGTTCGTCAGTCCGGTGGTCGCGGTCAGTTCGGTCACTGCTGGATCCGCTTCTCGGCTCCGGACGTGGACGACAAGGGCAACATCACCGAAGGCCTGGTGTTCACCAACGAGGTTGTGGGTGGTGTGGTTCCGAAGGAATACATCCCGGCGATCCAGAAGGGTATCGAAGAGCAGATGAAGAACGGCGTCGTTGCCGGCTATCCGCTGATCGGCCTGAAGGCTACCGTGTTCGATGGTTCCTACCACGACGTCGACTCCAACGAGATGGCGTTCAAGATCGCTGCCTCCATGGCGACCAAGCAGCTGGCCCAGAAGGGCGGCGGCAAGGTACTCGAGCCGATCATGAAGGTGGAAGTGGTAACTCCTGAGGATTACATGGGCGACGTGATGGGTGACCTGAACCGTCGTCGTGGTCTGATCCAGGGTATGGAAGATTCGGTATCCGGTAAGGTTATCCGTGCCGAAGTTCCGCTGGGCGAGATGTTTGGTTACGCTACCGACGTTCGTTCCATGTCCCAGGGTCGCGCCAGCTACTCCATGGAATTCTCCAAGTACGCAGAAGCTCCGTCGAACATCGTCGAAGCTCTGGTTAAAAAACAAGGCTAATCCCGCCCTTTAAGTAAGAGGTTTACTGTCGTGGCTAAGGAAAAATTCGAACGTAACAAACCGCACGTCAACGTCGGCACCATCGGTCACGTTGACCACGGTAAAACCACTCTGACCGCTGCTCTGACCCGCGTCTGCTCCGAAGTATTCGGTTCGGCCAAGGTCGACTTCGACAAGATCGACAGCGCTCCGGAAGAAAAAGCTCGTGGTATCACCATCAACACCGCGCACGTAGAGTACGACTCCAACATTCGTCACTACGCGCACGTTGACTGCCCGGGCCACGCCGACTACGTGAAGAACATGATCACCGGTGCTGCCCAGATGGACGGCGCGATCCTGGTCTGCTCGGCTGCCGACGGCCCCATGCCGCAAACCCGTGAGCACATCCTGCTGTCCCGTCAGGTTGGCGTTCCGTACATCGTTGTCTTCCTGAACAAGGCTGACATGGTTGACGACGCCGAGCTGCTGGAGCTGGTCGAGATGGAAGTTCGCGACCTGCTGAGCACCTACGATTTCCCGGGTGACGACACTCCGATCATCATCGGCTCCGCGCTGATGGCGCTGAACGGCGAAGACACCAACGAGCTGGGCACTACTGCCGTCAAGAAGCTGGTTGAGACTCTGGACAGCTACATTCCTGAGCCGGTTCGTGCCATCGACCGTCCGTTCCTGATGCCGATCGAAGACGTGTTCTCGATCTCCGGTCGCGGTACTGTAGTTACCGGTCGTGTAGAGCGCGGTATCGTCAAGATCCAGGAAGAAATCGAAATCGTTGGTCTGCGTCCGACCACCAAGACCACCTGCACCGGCGTTGAGATGTTCCGCAAGCTGCTGGACGAAGGTCGTGCTGGTGAGAACTGCGGCGTGCTGCTGCGCGGCACCAAGCGTGATGAAGTCGAGCGTGGTCAGGTTCTGGCCAAGCCGGGCACCATCAAGCCGCACACCAAGTTCGAAGCTGAAGTGTACGTTCTGTCCAAGGAAGAAGGTGGTCGTCACACCCCGTTCTTCAAGGGCTACCGTCCGCAGTTCTACTTCCGTACCACTGACGTGACCGGTTCGTGCGAACTGCCGGAAGGCGTTGAGATGGTAATGCCGGGCGACAACATCAAGATGGTTGTCACCCTGATCAAGCCGATCGCCATGGAAGACGGCCTGCGCTTCGCGATCCGCGAAGGTGGCCGTACCGTCGGCGCCGGCGTGGTTGCCAAGATCATCGAGTAATCGACGATCCGCTTGAGAGAAAAGGGCCCTTCGGGGCCCTTTTCTTTTGAACTGGTTAAAAGTTGACACCCCCAGGGGGCATCCGTACAATTGCGCCTCCCTCGAGCGGGCGTAGTCCGTCTGTGGGGATTAGCAGCTTGGAATCTGAGGTCAAAATGCAAAACCAACAAATCCGTATTCGGTTGAAGGCTTTTGACCATCGCCTGATCGATCAATCTACCCAGGAAATCGTGGAAACCGCGAAACGTACTGGTGCTCAGGTGCGTGGTCCGATTCCTCTGCCTACTCGTAAGGAGCGGTACACCGTTCTGATCTCTCCGCACGTCAACAAAGACGCGCGCGATCAGTACGAAATCCGCACTCATAAGCGTGTTCTGGACATCGTCCAGCCGACGGATAAAACCGTTGACGCGCTGATGAAGCTCGACCTTGCGGCAGGCGTGGAAGTGCAGATCAGCCTCGGCTAAAACCTGGCGGTTTTAGTCGTGTAACGCTCTGAAATGGGCGGCCATAGCGGGTGAAAGCCCCGTACACTCATGAGGTTTACAACATGACTATTGGTGTAGTCGGTCGTAAGTGCGGCATGACCCGCATTTTCACCGAAGAAGGTGTCTCCATTCCGGTCACGGTCATCGAGATCGAGCCGAATCGCGTCACCCAGTTCAAAAACGAGGAGTCCGATGGCTACCGCGCAGTGCAGGTCACTGTCGGTGAGCGTCGCGCCTCGCGCGTCAGCAAGGCTCAGGCCGGTCACTTCGCCAAGGCGAACGTCGCGGCAGGTCGTACCGTTCTGGAATTCCGTCTTGAAGAAGGCGACTACCAGGCCGGCGATCTGATCAACGCTGAAATTTTCCAAGCTGGTCAACTGGTGGATGTCACCGGTCAGTCCAAAGGTAAAGGCTTCGCCGGTACCATCAAGCGTTGGAACTTCCGCGGCCAGGACAACACTCACGGTAACTCCGTTTCTCACCGTGTACCGGGTTCCATTGGTCAGTGCCAGACCCCGGGTCGTGTGTTCAAGGGCAAAAAGATGTCCGGTCATATGGGCGCTGAGCGCGTGACCGTACAGTCCCTGGAAGTCGTTCGCGTAGACGCCGAGCGTAACCTGCTGCTGGTCAAGGGTGCCGTTCCGGGCGCTACTGGCGGCGACGTTATCGTTCGTCCGGCTGTCAAGGCGTAAGGGGAGAATCTGAGATGCAATTGAATGTAAATGGCGCTCAGGCGATCGAAGTGTCCGATGCGACCTTCGGTGGCGAGTTCAACGAGACCCTGGTTCACCAAGCAGTCGTAGCCTACATGGCTGGCGGCCGTCAGGGCACCAAAGGCCAGAAATCCCGTTCCGACGTTTCCGGTGGCGGCAAGCGCCCGTGGCGTCAGAAGGGCACCGGTCGTGCTCGTGCTGGTACCACTCGTGGTCCGATCTGGCGTGGCGGTGGTGTGACCTTCGCAGCGTCCACCCGTAACCACGACCAAAAGCTGAACAAGAAGATGTACCGCGCTGCTCTGCGCTCCATCCTTGCTGAGCTGGTTCGTACCGACCGTCTGGTAGTGGTTGAAGACTTCGCTGTCGAAGCTCCGAAAACCAAGGCTCTGCTGAGCAAGCTGAACGGCCTGGGTCTGAACGATGTGCTGATCGTATCCGATGCGGTCGATCAGAACCTGTACCTGGCTGCCCGCAACCTGCCGCACGTCGACGTACGTGACGTCCAGGGTTCCGATCCGGTCAGCCTGATCGCGTACGAAAAAGTGCTGGTCACTGTTTCGGCCGTGAAGAAATTCGAGGAGCTGCTGGGATGAACCAGGAACGCGTATTCAAAGTGCTGCTTGGCCCGCACATCTCCGAGAAGGCCACGGTTCTGGCTGACAAGCAAGGTCAGTTCGTTTTCAAAGTCGCTACCGATGCGACCAAGCTGGAAATCAAGAAGGCCGTCGAAAGCCTGTTCAACGTGAAGGTTGAGCGCGTTACTACCCAGAACGTTCTGGGCAAGAGCAAGCGCACCGCTCGCGGTCTGGGCAAGCGTAACGACTGGAAGAAGGCGGTTATCTCCCTTCAGCCGGGCCAAGATCTCGATTTCACCAGCAGTGCTGAGTAAGGAAGGGGTGCATCATGGCAATCGTTAAATGCAAACCGACTTCCGCTGGCCGCCGTTTTGTGGTCAAGGTGGTCAATCAGGAGCTGCACAAAGGCGCTCCGTACGCTCCGCTGCTCGAGAAGAAGTCGAAGTCCGGTGGTCGTAACAACAACGGCCGTATCACCACCCGTCATATCGGTGGTGGTCACAAGCAGCATTACCGTCTGGTCGACTTCCGTCGCAACGACAAGGATGGCATCCCTGCCACCGTCGAGCGCGTGGAATACGATCCGAACCGTACTGCTCACATCGCTCTGCTGAAGTATGCCGACGGTGAGCGTCGCTACATCATCGCCCCGAAAGGCGTTGTAGCTGGCGATCAGCTGGTAGCCGGCAACATGGCGCCGATCAAGCCGGGCAACAGCCTGCAGCTGCGCAACATTCCGGTAGGTTCGACCGTTCACGGTATCGAGCTGAAGCCGGGTAAAGGTGCTCAGATCGCTCGTTCCGCTGGCGCTTCCGCTCAGCTGGTCGCTCGTGAAGGTGCCTATGTGACTCTGCGTCTGCGCTCCGGCGAAATGCGCAAAGTCCTGGCTGAGTGCCGTGCGACCCTGGGCGAAGTCTCGAACTCCGAGCACAGCCTGCGTTCGCTGGGTAAGGCTGGTGCCAAGCGCTGGCGTGGCGTTCGTCCGACCGTTCGTGGTGTTGCCATGAACCCGGTTGATCACCCGCACGGTGGTGGTGAAGGTCGTACCTCCGGTGGTCGTCATCCGGTGTCGCCGTGGGGCTTCCCGACCAAGGGCGCGAAGACCCGTGCTAACAAGCGCACCGACAACATGATCGTCCGTCGTCGCAAGTAAATAGAGGGATACGACAGTGCCACGTTCTCTGAAAAAAGGTCCTTTTATCGATCTTCACCTACTGAAGAAGGTCGAAGCGGCGGTGGAAAAGAACGATCGCAAGCCGGTTAAAACCTGGTCGCGTCGCTCCATGATCCTGCCGCAGATGGTCGGTCTGACCATCGCTGTGCATAACGGTCGCCAGCATGTCCCGGTCCTCGTGAACGAAGACATGGTCGGCCACAAACTGGGCGAATTTGCCGGCACCCGTACCTATCGTGGTCACGTTGCCGACAAGAAAGGCAAGCGTTAAGGGGTTTGGAAATGGAAGTAGCCGCTAAGTTGTCGGGCGCTCGCATCTCCGCCCAGAAAGCTCGCCTGGTCGCCGACCAGATCCGCGGGAAGAAGGTGGGCGAAGCGCTCAACCTGCTGGCTTTCAGCAGCAAGAAAGCCGCCGAGATCATGAAGAAAGTGCTGGAGTCGGCCGTTGCCAACGCCGAGCACAACGAAGGCGCAGACGTTGATGACCTGAAGGTCAGCACCGTTTTCGTCAACGAAGGGCGTTCGCTTAAGCGCATCATGCCGCGTGCCAAAGGCCGTGCTGATCGCATCGTCAAGCGGTCTTGCCATATCACTGTCAAGGTTGCGGACAAGTAACGGAGTCGATCAGATGGGTCAGAAAGTACATCCCGTTGGCATCCGCCTGGGAATCGTCAAGGATCACACTTCGGTCTGGTACGCAGATGGTCGCAATTACGCCGACTACCTGAACGCCGACCTGAAGGTTCGTGCATACCTGCAAGACAAACTAAAAAGCGCGTCCGTTAGCCGTATCGACATCGCTCGCCCGGCTCAAACCGCACGCATCACCATCCACACCGCTCGTCCCGGCATCGTGATCGGCAAGAAAGGTGAAGATGTTGAGAAGCTGCGTCAGGACCTGACCAAGCAAATGGGTGTGCCGGTGCACATCAACATCGAAGAGATCCGCAAGCCGGAACTCGACGGTATGCTGGTTGCGCAGAGCGTAGCTCAGCAGCTGGAGCGTCGCGTTATGTTCCGTCGCGCCATGAAGCGCGCTGTACAGAACGCCATGCGCATTGGTGCCAAGGGCATCAAGATCCAGGTGAGCGGTCGTCTTGGCGGCGCTGAAATTGCCCGTACCGAGTGGTATCGCGAAGGTCGTGTGCCCCTGCACACCCTGCGTGCCGATATCGATTACGCCACCTACGAAGCGCACACCACTTACGGTGTGATCGGCGTCAAGGTTTGGATCTTCAAGGGTGAGGTCATTGGTGGCCGCACTGAAGAGCTGAAGCCGCAAGCGCCCGCTCCTCGTAAAGCTGCTAAGAAATAAGGAGTACGCATCATGTTGCAACCAAAGCGTACGAAGTTCCGCAAGCAGATGACCGGCCACAACCGTGGTCTGGCTCAGCGCGGTAGCAAGGTCAGCTTCGGCGAGTTCGCGCTGAAGTCTGTCGCCCGCGGTCGTCTCACCGCTCGTCAGATCGAGTCCGCTCGTCGTGCTCTGACCCGTCACGTTAAGCGTGGCGGCAAGATCTGGATCCGCGTCTTCCCGGACAAGCCGGTTACCAAGAAGCCTCTCGAAGTGCGTATGGGTAAAGGTAAGGGTGGCGTTGAATACTGGGTAGCCCAGATCCAGCCAGGCAAGGTCCTGTACGAGATCGAAGGCGTATCCGAAGAGCTGGCGCGCGAGGCATTCGCCCTGGCTGCTGCAAAGCTGCCGCTCGCCACCACCTTTGTTAAGCGGACGGTGATGTGATGAAAGCGACCGAACTTCGTGAAAAAAGCGCACAACAGCTGAACGAGCAACTGCTCGAGCTGCTGCGCGACCAGTTCAATCTGCGTATGCAGAAGGCGACTGGCCAGCTGGGGCAGTCTCACCTGCTCTCGCAAGTGAAGCGCGACATCGCTCGCGTCAAGACTGTCCTCAGCCAGCAGGCAGGTAAGTGATCATGGCCGAAGTTGAAAAAACAGTCCGTACGCTGACCGGCCGTGTTGTCAGCGACAAGATGGACAAGACCATCACCGTTCTGATCGAGCGTCGCGTCAAGCACCCGATCTACGGTAAATACGTCAAGCGTTCGACCAAACTGCACGCTCACGACGAAAGCAATCAGTGCAAGATCGGCGACAAGGTTTCCATTCGCGAAACCCGTCCGCAGTCCAAGACCAAGTCCTGGGCTCTGGTTGAAGTCGTCGAACGCGCAGTTGACGTCTAAGGGCTAGGGGTCGGAGAAATTTTATGATTCAGACTCAATCCATGCTCGATGTGGCTGACAACAGTGGTGCACGTCGCGTTATGTGCATCAAGGTGCTGGGCGGCTCGCATCGTCGCTACGCCGGCATCGGCGACATCATCAAGGTCACCGTCAAGGAAGCAATTCCGCGCGGCAAAGTGAAGAAAGGTCAGGTCATGACCGCAGTGGTTGTTCGTACCCGTCACGGCGTTCGCCGTGCCGACGGTTCGATCATCCGCTTCGACGGCAACGCTGCTGTTCTGCTGAACAACAAGCAAGAGCCGATCGGTACCCGTATCTTCGGGCCAGTGACCCGTGAACTGCGTTCCGAGAAGTTCATGAAGATCGTCTCGCTCGCCCCTGAAGTGCTTTAAGGAGATCCGACATGCAAAAGATTCGTCGTGACGACGAGATCATCGTGATCGCCGGTAAAGACAAAGGTAAGCGCGGTAAGGTGCTCAAGGTTCTCGCTGACGACCGTTTGGTCGTCGGTGGCATTAACCTGGTGAAGCGTCATACCAAGCCGAACCCGATGTCGGGCGTTCAAGGCGGTATCGTCGAGAAAGAAGCGCCGCTGCACGCTTCCAACGTTGCCATCTTCAACTCTGAGACCAACAAGGCTGACCGCGTTGGCTTCAAGATCGAAGACGGCAAGAAAATTCGTGTCTTCAAGTCCACCCAGAAGCCGGTTGGCGCTTGAGAATCCGTAGGTAAATACCATGGCACGACTGAAAGAGATTTACCGGAAGGAAATCGCGCCCAAGCTGAAGGAAGAACTGAAGCTGGCCAACGTGATGGAAGTTCCGCGCATCACCAAGATCACCCTGAACATGGGCCTGGGCGAAGCGATCGGTGACAAGAAAGTCATCGAGAACGCCGTTGCCGACCTCGAGAAGATCACCGGTCAGAAAGTCGTCGTGACTCATGCCCGCAAGTCGATCGCAGGTTTCAAGGTTCGTGAAGGTTGGCCGATTGGCGTCAAGGTCACTCTGCGTCGCGAGCGTATGTACGAGTTCCTGGATCGTCTGCTGTCCATCTCCCTGCCGCGCGTGCGTGACTTCCGCGGCCTGAATGCCAAGTCCTTCGATGGTCGCGGCAACTACAGCATGGGCGTGAAAGAGCAGATCATCTTCCCGGAAATCGATTACGACAAAATCGATGCGCTGCGTGGTCTGGACATCACCCTGACTACCACTGCCCGTAACGATGATGAAGGCCGCGCTCTGCTGCGTGCTTTCAACTTCCCGTTCCGCAACTGATCGGAGTCCTGGACAATGGCCAAGACAAGCATGAAGAACCGCGAGCTGAAGCGTCAGCAAACGGTTGCCAAGTACGCCAAGAAGCGTGCCGAGCTGAAAGCGATCATCGCCAACCCGAACTCCACTCCGGAAGCTCGTTGGGAAGCCCAGGTCGCTCTGCAGAAGCAGCCGCGTGACGCCAGCGCCTCGCGCCTGCGTAACCGCTGCCGCATCACCGGCCGTCCGCACGGCGTTTACCGCAAGTTCGGTCTGTCGCGTAACAAGCTGCGCGAAGCCGCCATGCGCGGTGACGTACCGGGCCTGGTGAAAGCCAGCTGGTAATCAGCGGTAGCTGAAAGCGAAGCCGGCCTTGTGCCGGCTTTGCCTTTTATTGAACAAGCCCCTTTTGGGGCTTGCTTCATTTTTGATCGGTCTCTAGAATGTCCGGCTCTCCTGAGCCTGGTATTTCCATGCCGAGCTTTTGGATGATCCCACAGCCCTCGGGCTGTTCTTTTTGTATCAGGAGCGTCTAGCCCATGAGTATGCAGGACCCGTTAGCGGACATGCTAACTCGTATCCGTAATGCCCAGATGGCTGAAAAGTCCGTCGTAAGCATGCCTTCTTCCACTCTGAAGGTGGCTGTAGCCAAGGTTCTCAAAGACGAAGGTTACATTGCGGGTTATGAAGTCAATGGCGAAGCCAAGCCACAACTGTCCATCGAGCTGAAGTACTTCGAAGGCCGTCCGGTCATCGAGGAAGTCAAGCGCGTGAGCCGTCCCGGCCTTCGTCAGTACAAATCCGTCGATGACCTGCCGAAGGTTCGTGGCGGTCTCGGTGTTTCCATCGTCTCCACCAACAAAGGTGTGATGACGGATCGCGCTGCGCGCGCTGCCGGTGTCGGCGGCGAAGTGCTTTGCACCGTGTTCTAAGGGGGGATAAGCATGTCTCGCGTTGCTAAGAACCCCGTTGTGCTGCCTGCCGGTGTCGAGATCAAACTCGCCGGTCAACAGCTTTCGGTCAAGGGCGCCAAGGGCACCCTGGAACTGAACGTTCACTCGTCCGTAGAAGTTATCCAGGAAGGCAGCGAACTGCGTTTCGCCGCTCGTAATGGCGACCAGCAGAACCGCGCCATGGCCGGTACTACTCGCGCTCTGGTTAACAACATGGTTATCGGTGTCAGCCAAGGCTTCGAGCGTAAGCTGCAGCTGGTCGGCGTAGGCTACAAGGCCCAGGCCAAGGGCCAAGTGCTGAACCTTGCGCTGGGCTTCTCTCACCCGATCGACTACGAACTGCCAGCTGGCGTCGTGGCCGAAACCCCCAACCAGACCGAGATCCTGATCAAGGGTATCGACAAGCAACTGGTGGGTCAGGTGGCTGCGGAGATCCGTGACTTCCGTCGTCCTGAGCCTTACAAGGGCAAAGGCGTTCGTTACGCGGATGAAGTTGTCCGTCGTAAAGAAGCCAAGAAGAAGTAAGGGGCTGAGAAATGACCGACAAAAAACTTACTCGTCTGCGTCGCGCTCGCAAAGCACGCCTGAAAATGCACGAGCTCGAAGCCGTGCGTCTGTGCGTGTATCGCTCTTCGCAGCACATCTACGCCCAGGTCATCTCGGCCGACGGCAGCAAGGTTCTGGCCAGCGCCTCTACCTTGGACAAAGCACTGCGTGATGGCGCCACCGGCAACGTCGACGCGGCCAAGAAAGTTGGTGCGCTGGTTGCCGAGCGTGCGAAAGCCGCTGGTGTGACCCAGGTAGCATTCGACCGTTCTGGCTTCAAGTACCACGGCCGCGTCAAGGCGCTGGCTGATGCTGCTCGTGAAGGCGGGCTGGAGTTCTAAGTTATGGCAAATAACGACCAAAAACGCGACGAAGGCTACATCGAGAAGCTGGTTCAGGTTAACCGCGTTGCCAAGACCGTAAAGGGTGGCCGTATCTTCACCTTCACCGCGCTGACCGTGGTGGGTGATGGCAAGGGCCGCGTTGGTTTCGGCCGTGGCAAGTCCCGTGAAGTTCCGGCTGCCATTCAAAAGGCGATGGAAGCTGCGCGTCGCAACATGATCCAGGTGGATCTGAACGGCACCACTCTGCAGTACCCGATCAAGTCCGCTCATGGCGCCTCCAAGGTGTACATGCAGCCGGCTTCGGAAGGTACCGGTATCATCGCCGGCGGCGCCATGCGTGCCGTACTGGAAGTGGCTGGTGTACAGAACGTTCTGGCCAAGTGCTACGGCTCGACCAACCCGGTGAACGTGGTACATGCCACCTTCAAGGGTCTGAAGACCATGCAGTCTCCGGATTCCGTTGCAGCCAAGCGTGGCAAGAGCGTCGAGGAGATTCTCTAACCATGGCTAACACCGTCAAAGTGACTCTGATCAAGAGCACCAATGGCCGCCTGGCCAATCACAAAGCTTGCGTCAAGGGCCTGGGCCTGCGTCGCATCGGTCACACCGTAGAGGTTCTGGATACTCCGGAAAACCGCGGCATGATCAACAAGGCTTACTACCTGCTCAAGGTGGAGGGTTAATCATGCAACTGAACGATCTGCGTTCCGCGCCGGGTGCCCGTCGCGAGAAGCACCGTCCGGGCCGTGGCATCGGTAGCGGTCTGGGCAAGACCGGTGGCCGTGGCCACAAAGGTCAGACCTCCCGCTCCGGTGGTTCCATTGCTCCGGGCTTCGAGGGTGGTCAGCAGCCGCTGCACCGTCGTCTGCCGAAGTTCGGCTTCGTCTCCCTGAAGGCTATGGATCGCGCTGAAGTGCGTACCTCCGAGCTGAACAAGGTAGAGGGCGTTGTAACTCTGCAGGCTCTGAAGGATGCCAATCTGGTTGGCCAACACGTACAGCGCGTCAAAGTCATGCTGTCCGGTGAGGTTACCCGTGCGGTCACCCTGAAAGGTATCGCCGCCACCAAGGGTGCGCGTGCGGCTATCATCGCGGCTGGCGGTAAGTTCGAGGACTAAATGGCTAAGCAAGGTGCTCTCTCAGCGCTGGCAGGTGGCGGGTTGTCCGAACTCTGGGCTCGTCTGCGCTTCCTGTTCCTGGCGATCATCGTCTACCGGATAGGTGCGCACATCCCGGTTCCTGGCATCAACCCAGACCGACTGGCGGATCTGTTCCGGCAGAATGAGGGGACCATTCTTAGCTTGTTCAACATGTTTTCCGGCGGCGCGCTGGAGCGGATGAGCATCTTTGCACTGGGGATCATGCCGTACATCTCGGCATCGATCATCATGCAGCTGATGACCGCCGTCAGCCCGCAGCTGGAGCAGTTGAAGAAGGAAGGTGAAGCTGGCCGTCGCAAGATCAGCCAGTACACCCGCTACGGCACTCTCGTCCTGGCGTTCGTTCAGGCCATCGGCATGTCCGTTGGTCTGGCGAGCCAGGGCGTAGCGTTCTCGGGCGATTTCGGCTTCCACTTCGTGGCGATCACCACCTTCGTGGCGGGCGCGATGTTCATGATGTGGCTGGGCGAGCAAATCACCGAGCGCGGTGTTGGCAACGGTATCTCGATGCTGATTTTTGCAGGCATCGTGGCCGGTCTGCCGTCGGCAATCGGGCAGTCCTTCGAGTCTGCTCGTCAGGGCGATATCAACATCTTCGCTCTGATCGCCATCGGCCTGCTGGCAGTAGCGATCATCGGTTTCGTGGTGTTCATTGAGCGTGGTCAGCGTCGCATTGCGGTGCACTACGCCAAGCGTCAGCAGGGCCGTAAGGTTTTTGCTGCGCAGACCAGCCACCTGCCGTTGAAGGTGAACATGGCGGGCGTAATCCCGGCCATCTTCGCCAGCAGCCTTCTGCTGTTCCCGGCCTCGCTGGGTGCCTGGTTCGGTCAGTCCGAGGGTTTGGGCTGGCTGCAGGACATTTCGCAGGCTATCGCTCCTGGTCAGCCGTTGAACATTCTGCTGTTTAGTGCAGGGATCATTTTCTTCTGCTTCTTCTATACAGCGCTGATGTTCAACCCGAAAGACGTAGCGGAAAACCTGAAGAAGTCCGGTGCCTTTATTCCGGGCATCCGTCCGGGCGAGCAGTCGGCGCGCTATATCGATGGCGTTCTGACCCGCTTGACCATGTTCGGTGCTCTGTACATGACGGCCGTGTGCCTGCTGCCCCAGTTCCTGGTGGTGGCGGCCAACGTTCCGTTCTACCTTGGCGGGACCTCGTTGCTGATCGTGGTCGTGGTTGTAATGGACTTCATGTCCCAAGTGCAATCGCACCTCGTGTCTCACCAGTACGATTCCCTGATGAAGAAAGCCAACCTGAAGGGCTATGGCAGCGGCATGCTCCGCTGATCCACCCGTAAGGTTCGAGGAGTTGGTAATGAAAGTTCGTGCATCGGTGAAAAAGCTGTGCCGTAACTGCAAAGTTATCCGTCGCGAAGGTGTCGTGCGGGTGATCTGCAGCGCAGAGCCGCGTCACAAGCAGCGCCAAGGCTGAGTGTGAACCACGCGTGATAAGCCCGGCAGCTAGTGCGCTGCCGGGTTGATTATTTGTTTTTACAGCGTTAATATCTCGCGCCCTATTTCTTGGCTTCCGGGGCGTAGGTAGCTGTCAATTGGAGTTCCACTGAATGGCCCGTATTGCAGGCGTTAACATTCCGGATAACAAGCACACTGTTATCTCGCTGACCTACATCTACGGTGTTGGTCGCACCACTGCACAGAAAATCTGTGCCGCTACCGGTGTAAATCCGGCTGCGAAAATCAAGGATCTGACTGACGAGCAGATCGAACAGCTGCGTGGCGAAGTAGCCAAGGTGAATACCGAAGGCGACCTGCGTCGTGAAGTGAATATGAAGATCAAGCGCTTGATGGATCTGGGTTGCTACCGTGGCCTGCGTCATCGTAAAGGTCTGCCGGTTCGCGGTCAGCGCACCAAGACCAACGCTCGCACCCGTAAGGGCCCGCGTAAGCCGATCCGCAAGTAATCGCATTCGCGAATCGACAGGAATTTAGTCATGGCAAAACCTGCTGCTCGTACTCGTAAAAAAGTCAAAAAGACGGTGGTTGATGGCATCGCCCACATCCACGCGTCTTTCAACAACACTATCGTGACCATTACCGACCGTCAGGGCAACGCCCTGTCCTGGGCTACCTCTGGTGGTTCGGGTTTCCGCGGCTCGCGTAAGTCCACTCCGTTCGCTGCACAGATCGCCGCCGAGCGCGCTGGTCAGGCTGCGCTGGAATATGGCCTGAAGAACCTCGACGTCAACGTCAAGGGCCCAGGTCCGGGTCGCGAATCTGCCGTGCGTGCTCTGAACGCCTGCGGCTATAAAATCGCCAGCATCACCGACGTGACGCCTATCCCGCACAACGGGTGCCGTCCGCCGAAGAAGCGTCGCGTGTAAACAGGAGACAGTGAGAAATGGCTCGTTACATTGGTCCCAAGTGCAAACTGTCTCGCCGTGAAGGCACCGATCTCTTCCTGAAGAGTGGTGTTCGCGCGCTTGAATCTAAGTGCAACATCGAAGCAGCTCCCGGTATTCACGGTCAGCGTCGCGGTCGCCAGTCTGACTACGGCACCCAGTTGCGTGAAAAGCAAAAAGTCCGTCGTATCTACGGCGTTCTGGAGCGTCAGTTCAGCGGTTACTACAAGCAAGCTGCCAGCCAGAAGGGCGCCACCGGCGAAAACCTGCTGCAACTGCTGGAGTGCCGTCTGGATAACGTGGTTTACCGTATGGGCTTTGGTGCTACCCGTGCCGAATCCCGTCAGCTGGTTTCGCACAAAGCAATCAGCGTCAACGGTCAGACCGTAAACGTACCGTCCTACCAGGTTAAAGCTGGCGACGTCGTTGCTGTTCGCGAGAAATCGAAGAACCAGCTGCGCATCGCTCAGGCTCTTGAGCTCTGCGCCCAGCGCGGCCGTGTTGAGTGGGTAGAAGTTGACGCTGAGAAGAAGTCTGGTGTGTTCAAGAACGTACCGGCTCGTAGCGATCTGTCCGCTGACATCAACGAGAGCCTGATTGTCGAGCTCTACTCCAAGTAAGGGCTAGAAAATAGGTGCATCCATGCAGATTTCGGTAAATGAGTTCCTGACCCCCCGTCACATTGATGTGCAGGAGGTCAGTCCGACCCGCGCCAAGATCACCCTCGAGCCTCTCGAGCGTGGTTTCGGCCATACCCTGGGCAACGCGCTGCGTCGCATCCTGTTGTCCTCCATGCCTGGCTGTGCAGTAGTCGAGGCCGAGATCGACGGCGTACTCCACGAGTACTCCGCGATCGAAGGTGTGCAGGAAGATGTCATCGAGATCCTGCTCAACCTGAAAGGTCTGGCTATCAAGCTGCACGGCCGTGACGAAGTGACCCTGACTCTGGCTAAGAAGGGCCCGGGCGTAGTTACCGCTGCCGATATTCAGCTGGATCACGATGTCGAAATCGTCAATGGCGACCACGTAATCGCCAACCTGGCTTCCAATGGCGCGCTGAACATGAAGCTCACAGTGGCTCGTGGTCGCGGCTATGAGCCGGCTGACGCGCGTCAGAGCGACGAAGATGAAAGCCGCAGCATTGGTCGCTTGCAGCTGGATGCTTCGTTCAGCCCTGTGCGTCGGGTTGCTTACGTGGTGGAAAACGCCCGTGTCGAGCAGCGCACCAACCTGGACAAACTGGTTATTGACCTGGAAACCAACGGTACCCTGGACCCTGAAGAGGCCATCCGTCGTGCCGCGACCATCCTGCAGCAGCAGCTGGCCGCGTTCGTCGACCTCAAAGGTGACAGTGAGCCAGTGGTGGTCGAGCAGGAAGACGAGATCGATCCGATCCTGCTGCGTCCTGTCGATGACCTGGAACTGACCGTACGTTCGGCCAACTGCCTCAAGGCAGAGAACATCTACTACATCGGTGACCTGATTCAGCGCACCGAAGTAGAGCTGCTCAAAACCCCGAACCTGGGCAAGAAATCCCTGACCGAAATCAAGGATGTTCTGGCTTCTCGCGGTCTGTCCCTCGGTATGCGCCTCGACAACTGGCCGCCGGCAAGTCTGAAGAAAGACGATAAGGCCACTGCCTGATCGTCATCATCACCGAACGAACAAGTTTGGTAAGGAATTGAACCATGCGTCATCGTAAAAGTGGCCGTCACCTCAGCCGCACCAGCGCTCACCGCAAGGCCATGTTCCAGAACATGGCGGTTTCGCTGTTCGAGCACGAGCTGATCAAAACTACCCTGCCGAAAGCCAAGGAACTGCGTCGCGTTGCCGAGCCGCTGATCACCCTGGCCAAGGAAGACAGCGTTGCCAATCGTCGTCTGGCCTTCGACCGTACCCGTTCGAAAGCCATCGTTGGCAAACTGTTCAACGATCTGGGCAAGCGCTACGCCACCCGTAACGGCGGCTACCTGCGCATCCTCAAGTGCGGCTTCCGCGCTGGCGACAACGCTCCGATGGCTTATGTTGAACTGGTCGACCGTCCGGTCGGCGGTTCGGTAGAAGCTGCCGAGTAAGTCTCTGTTCCCTACGCCGAGCCGGCCTGCGTCAAGCAGCCAGTTCAGGCCAAGGCAACGACAAACGCCCCGACAGTGTTGGGGCGTTTGTTTTTGCGGCGGAAAAATCCTGGCTTTTCTCCTGTTGCGGTGGTGCTCGGTTTGGACGCGTCCGGGCGTCTATCGAAAGAAAATGACTATCTTGTCGTTGTGTTTCATATATTGGTTCTTTCGTAAGTGCAGGACTATTCTTCTTTCATTGTCGGGCCACAGCCGTTGGAACCGACACGATGAGGAGAAGGAGAGAAGCATGTCGAACACAGGTAAATGCCCGTATCATGTCGCAGGCCAGGGGACGACCAATCTGGATTGGTGGCCGAATCAGTTGCGTGTGGATCTGCTGAACCAGCATTCCGAGCGCTCCAACCCGCTGGGCGAGACATTCAACTACGCCGAAGAATTTAAGAAGATCGACTATTCCGCCCTCAAGGGTGACATCCGCAAGGTACTCACCGATTCGCAGGAGTGGTGGCCGGCCGACTGGGGCAGCTACGTCGGTCTGTTCATCCGCATGGCCTGGCATGGCGCCGGCACGTACCGTCTGGTTGATGGCCGGGGTGGTGCGGGTCGTGGTCAGCAGCGTTTTGCGCCGCTGGGCGCCTGGCCGGACAACGCCAACCTGGACAAGGCTCGTCGCCTGCTGTGGCCGGTGAAGCAGAAGTATGGACAGAAGATCAGCTGGGCCGACCTGTTCATGCTGGCCGGCAACGTTGCCCTGGAGTCTTCGGGTTTCCGTACCTTCGGCTTCGCTGCCGGGCGCGCGGACACCTGGGAGCCGGATAACGACGTCAACTGGGGCACGGAAAAGGAATGGCTCAAGCACCGTCGTAGCGAGGCGCTGAAAGACAGCCCGCTGGCGGCCACCGAAATGGGCCTGATCTACGTCAACCCGGAAGGCCCGGAAGCTAGTGGCGATCCGCTGTCGGCGGCGCCGTTCATCCGTGCCACCTTCGGCAACATGGCGATGGACGACGAGGAAATCGTCGCCTTGATCGCCGGTGGCCACACCCTGGGCAAGACGCACGGCGCGGTGCCGGGCGACAAGATCGGCCCCGACCCGGAAGCCGCTCCCATCGAGCAGCAGGGCCTGGGCTGGTTCAGCGGCTATGGCAGTGGCAAGGGTAAGGACGCCATCACCTCGGGGATCGAAGTCACCTGGACGCAAACGCCGACCCAGTGGAGCAACTACTTCTTCGAGAACCTGTTCCAGTACGAATGGGAGCAAGTCAGGTCGCCGGCCGGCGCGATCCAGTGGGTGGCCAAGGATGCCCCGGAGATCATCCCTGATCCTTTCGATCCGGCGGTCAAGCACAAGCCGACCATGCTCACCACCGACCTGACCCTGCGTTTCGATCCGGCCTTCGAGACAATCTCGCGGCGTTTCCTCAACGACCCGCAGGCGTTCAGCGAAGCCTTCGCCCGCGCCTGGTTCAAGCTGACCCACCGCGACATGGGGCCAAAGGCTCGCTACCTCGGCCCGGAAGTGCCGAAGGAAGACCTGATCTGGCAAGACCCGCTGCCGCCAGCCGGCCCGCTGCCGTCTGCTGCTGACATTGCCGATGCCAAAGCGAAGATCGCGGCGCTGGGCCTGAGCGTATCCGAACTGGTTTCCCTGGCTTGGGCCTCGGCGGCCACCTTCCGGGGTGGCGACAAGCGCGGCGGTGCCAACGGTGCGCGCCTGGCGCTGCAACCGCAGCGCGGCTGGGCGGTGAACAAGATCGCGGTTGCCGCGCTGGCCAAGATCGAGGGCATCCAGGCTTCGACTCGCCTGTCTCTGGCCGACCTGATCGTCCTGGCCGGTAATCTCGGCGTCGAGCAGGCCGCTAGTGCTGCCGGTACGTCGATCGAGGTGCCGTTCGCCGCTGGTCGCGTCGATGCCTCGCAGGAGCAGACCGACGTGCACAGCGTTGAATACCTGCGTGGCCCGGCCGATGGCTTCCGTAACTGGAAGGCCGATGGTATCGATATCGGCGACGAGGTGCTGCTGATCGACAAGGCTCAGCAGCTGACGTTGACCGCGCCGGAGATGACCGCGCTGCTCGGTGGCCTGCGTGTGCTGGGCGCCAACTGGGATGGCAGCCTGCGGGGTGTGTTCACCGACAAGGTGGGCGTGCTGAGCAATGACTTCTTCGTCAATGTGCTGAGCATGGACCTGGAGTGGAAACCCAGTGGCGAGGGCTTCGATGTGCTGGAGCGCAAGACCGGGGCGAAGAAGTACACGGCCAGCCGTGCCGACCTGGTGTTCGGTTCCAACTCGGTGCTGCGCGCCTATGCCGAGGTGTATGCCCAGGACGGCGGCCAGCAGAAGTTCATCAAGGACTTCGTCGCGGCCTGGACCAAGGTGATGAACCTGGATCGTTTCGATCTGGCCTGACGCTTCACTGAGCGGTAACGCAACGCCTCCCTCGCGGAGGCGTTGTGCTTTTGCTTGACCGAACCCCGCGTCAGGCGGAGCATTGCCACTTGTTCATGAATGCTACAAGGAATGCCCGGCATGAAAGGCCATACCGAAGTCGTCGACTATCTCAAGCATCTGCTCAAAGGTGAGCTGGCCGCTCGTGACCAGTATTTCATCCATTCGCGGCTGTATGAGGACTGGGGTTTCAGCAAGCTCTACGAGCGCATCAACCACGAGATGGAAGAGGAAACCCAGCACGCCGACGCGCTGCTCAAGCGCATCATCTTCCTCGAGGGTGTGCCGGATATGGTGCCCAACGCCTTCTCCTTCGGGCAGACCGTGCCTGAGGCGCTGAAGCTGGATCTGGCGCTGGAGTACGAAGTGCGCGCGGCCCTGAGCAAGGGTATCGAACTGTGCGAGAAGCATCAGGATTACCAGACTCGCGACATCCTCCTGGCACAGCTCAAGGATACCGAGGAAGACCACGCCTATTGGCTGGAGATTCAGTTGCAGCTAATCGACAAGCTGGGGCTGGAGAAGTACCTGCAAAGCCAGATGTAAGCTGACTTGTCAAAGTAAGAGCCCCGCATGTGCGGTAATGCTGTTCACTTAAGAAACGGTTGAGCTCGATCAGTCCCCTCGCCCCTCTGGGGAGAGGGTTAGGGAGAGGGGGAAACTGGCAGTTTTGCGGTGTTTTCTGCCCTCTCCCCCAGCCCCTCTCCCATAAATGGGAGAGGGGAGCCAAACGTGTGCAACCTTAAGTGAACAGCATTACCCGCATGTGCGGGGCTCTTTCGTTTCAGGCGCGGTCGCGTTCCAGCAGCGGCTTGAGGAAGTGCCCGGTATGCGAGGCCGGGTTGGCGGCCACCTCTTCCGGTGTGCCGGTGGCGATGATCATCCCACCCTTGGAGCCGCCCTCGGGGCCGAGATCGACCAGCCAGTCGGCGGTCTTGATCACGTCCAGGTTGTGCTCGATCACCACCACGGTGTTGCCGTGGTCGCGCAGACGGTGCAGCACGTCGAGCAGTTGCTGGATGTCGGCGAAGTGCAGGCCGGTGGTCGGCTCGTCGAGGATGTACAGGGTCTTGCCGGTGTCGCGCTTGCTCAGCTCGCGACTCAGCTTGACCCGCTGCGCCTCGCCGCCGGACAGGGTGGTCGCCGACTGCCCCAGCTTGATGTAGGACAGGCCCACGTCCATCAGCGTCTGCAGCTTGCGCGCGATGGCCGGCACGGCGTCGAAGAAGGCGCGGGCTTCCTCGATGGTCATGTCCAGCACCTCGGTGATGCTCTTGCCCTTGTACTTCACTTCCAGGGTTTCGCGGTTGTAGCGCTTGCCCTTGCACACGTCGCAGGGCACGTAGATGTCCGGCAGGAAGTGCATCTCTACCTTGATCACGCCGTCGCCCTGGCAGGCCTCGCAGCGCCCGCCCTTGACGTTGAAGCTGAAACGGCCCGGGCCATAACCGCGCGAGCGCGATTCCGGCACACCGGCGAACAGCTCGCGGATCGGTGTGAACAGGCCGGTGTAGGTCGCCGGGTTGGAACGCGGCGTCCGGCCAATCGGGCTCTGGTCGATGTCGACCACCTTGTCCAGGTGTTGCAGGCCGTCGAAGGAATCGTGCGGCGCAGCCTCAAGAGTGGTGGCACCGTTCAGCGCGGTGGCGGTCAGCGGGAACAGGGTGTTGTTGATCAGCGTCGACTTGCCCGAGCCGGACACGCCGGTGACGCAGGTGAGCAGGCCCACCGGAATTTCCAGGTCGACATTGCGCAGGTTGTTGCCGTGTGCGCCTTTGAGCTTGAGCAGTTTCTTCTTGTCGCGCGGCGTGCGCTGCGCCGGATAGCGGATCTTCTCGCGGCCGGACAGGTACTTGCCGGTCAGCGAGTCGGGGTGATTCATCACCTCGTCCGGCGTGCCTTCGGCGACAATGCGGCCGCCATGCACACCAGCACCCGGGCCGATATCGACGACGTAATCGGCCATGCGGATGGCGTCTTCGTCGTGCTCGACCACGATCACCGTATTGCCCAGGTTGCGCAGATGGTTGAGGGTACCGAGCAGGCGCTCGTTGTCGCGCTGGTGCAGGCCGATGGACGGCTCGTCGAGAATGTACATCACGCCCACCAGGCCGGCGCCGATCTGGCTGGCCAGGCGGATGCGCTGCGCTTCGCCGCCGGAGAGGGTGTCGGCGCTGCGATCCAGGGTCAGATAATCGAGGCCGACGTTGACCAGGAACTGCAGGCGCTCGCGGATTTCCTTGAGAATTTTCTCGGCGATCTCGCCGCGCCGTCCGGTCAGGTGCAGGTTGGCGACGTAATCGCAGGCGTCACCGACCGGCAGGCCGGTGACCGCCGGCAGGGTCTTCTCGCCAACCCAGACATGTCGCGCCTCGCGGCGCAGGCGCGTGCCACGGCAATCGGGGCAGGGCTGGGTGCTGAGGAACTTGGCCAGCTCCTCGCGCACGCTGGCCGACTCGGTCTCGCGGTAGCGGCGCTCGAGGTTGGGGATGATGCCCTCGAAGGGATGCGAGCGTTTGACGATGTCGCCACGGTCGTTGAGGTACTTGAAATCGACGCTCTGCGTACCGCTGCCGAACAGAATGACTTTCTGGTGTTCGGCGGCCAGGTCGTCGAAGGGCTCTTCGAGGCTGAAGCCATAGTGTGCGGCCAGCGAGCCGAGCATCTGGAAGTAGTAGACGTTGCGCCGGTCCCAGCCGCGTATGGCGCCTTCGGCCAGGGTCAGCTCGCCATTGACCAGGCGCTTGCCGTCGAAGAACTGCTTCACGCCCAGGCCGTCGCAGGTCGGGCAGGCGCCGGCCGGGTTGTTGAAGGAGAACAGCTTGGGTTCCAGCTCGCTGATCGAGTGGCCGCAGTGCGGGCAGGCGAAGCGCGCGGAGAAGATGATCTCTTCGCCCGGCTCATCATCCATGGGAGCAATCAGGGCGATGCCGTCGGCCAGGCCGAGGGCGGTCTCGAAAGACTCGGCCAGACGCTGCTGCAGATCCTCACGGACCTTGAAGCGGTCCACCACCACGTCGATGGAGTGCTTCTTCTGCTTGTCCAGCTTGGGCAGCTCGTCCAGCTCATGCAGCTTGCCGTTGACCCGTGCGCGGACGAAGCCCTGGGCGCGTAGCTCCTCGAACACCGACAGATGTTCGCCCTTACGCTCGCGGACCACCGGCGCCAGCAGCATCAGCTTGCGGCCTTCCGGCAGCGCCAGCACCTGGTCGACCATCTGGCTGACGGTTTGCGCCTCGAGCGGCACGTCATGGTCCGGGCAGCGCGGAATACCGGCGCGGGCATACAGCAGGCGCAGGTAATCGTAGATTTCGGTGATGGTGCCGACGGTCGAGCGCGGGTTGTGCGAGGTGGATTTCTGTTCGATGGAAATTGCCGGTGACAAGCCTTCGATGGTGTCGACATCGGGCTTTTCCATCATCGACAGGAACTGCCGGGCGTAAGCCGACAGCGACTCGACGTAACGGCGCTGGCCTTCGGCGTACAGCGTGTCGAAGGCCAGGGAAGATTTGCCGGAACCGGACAGACCGGTGATCACGATCAGCTTGTCACGCGGCAGGGTCAGGTCGATGTTTTTCAGGTTGTGGGTGCGGGCCCCACGAATCAGAATCTTGTCCACTTACAACGGCCTCGCTGGGCGGGCGGAAAACGGTCGAGTATAGGGCTTGCTGCTGCCCTGCGGCAAAGTGTGCGCCTGTGCCGAAACGACGGCGGCTGCTAGAATCGCCGCCTGATTTCCTCAGGGTTCATTCGATGCACGATCCGCACAGCGAGCGCATGAGTAGTAGCGAGACCCGCGCGGCCGGCGGCCTGGCTATGGTGTTCGCGTTTCGTATGCTGGGTATGTTCATGGTGCTGCCGGTGTTGGCCACCTACGGCATGGATCTGGCGGGCAGTACTCCCGCGCTGATCGGCCTGGCCATCGGTGCCTATGGTTTGACCCAGGCTGTGCTGCAAATACCCTTCGGCATGCTCAGTGACCGTATCGGCCGACGCCCGGTGATCTACGCTGGCTTGCTGATTTTTGCTGCAGGCAGCGTGCTGGCGGCCAATGCCGATTCGATCTGGGGCGTGATCGTCGGGCGTGTGCTGCAGGGGGCTGGAGCGATCTCTGCGGCGGTGATGGCGTTGTTGTCGGATCTGACTCGCGAGCAGCACCGCACCAAGGCCATGGCCATGATTGGCATGAGCATCGGTCTGTCGTTCGCCGTAGCCATGGTGGTCGGCCCGCTGCTGACTCGTGCGTTTGGCCTGTCCGGGCTGTTCTGGGCGACGGCGGCGATGGCGTTGCTTGGCATCCTGATCGTCGCCGGCATCGTGCCGAAAGACGCCGGCCCGCTGCAGCATCGCGAATCCGGCGTGGCGGCACAGGCGCTGTGGCCGACCCTCAAACATGGCGACCTGCTGCGTCTGGACTTCGCCATCCTGGCCCTGCATGCGGTGCTCATGGCCAGTTTCGTCGCCTTGCCGCTGGCGCTGGTGGAGCAGGGCGGGTTGGTCAAGGAAGAGCACTGGTGGGTTTATCTCACCGCGCTGTTGATCGGTTTCTTCGGCATGGTGCCGTTCATCATCTATGGCGAGAAAAAACGCCAGATGAAGCGCGTGCTGCTCGGTGCCGTCAGCGTGTTGCTGGCCTGCGAGCTCTTCTTCGCCTTCTTCGGCAGCAGCCTGCGGGCGCTGGTAGTGGGTATCGTGGTGTTCTTCACCGCCTTCAATCTGCTCGAAGCCTCGCTGCCGTCGCTGGTCAGCAAGGTGGCGCCGGCAGGCGGCAAGGGCACTGCGATGGGCGTCTATTCCACCAGCCAGTTCCTCGGCGCAGCCCTGGGCGGCATTCTCGGTGGCTGGCTGTACCAGCACGTAGGCCTGGGCGGTGTGTTCATCGGCTGCGCCGTGCTCTGTGCAATTTGGTTGGCTATTGCTGTTACTATGCGCGAACCGCCGTACGTGACCAGTTTGCGCCTACCGCTCGATGCCGCGGCACTGGCCGATGTCGGACTGGTCGAACGCCTCAAGGCAACGCCGGGAGTGGCGGACGCCGTGGTGGTGGTCGACGAAGCGGCCATCTATATCAAAGTCGATACCCAACAAGTGGATCGCACGACGCTGGAAAGCCTGATCATATCGGCACCGGCGGCGTGCCGAGTCTAGGAGAACGTTATGGCCCGTGGGGTTAACAAAGTCATTCTGGTCGGTACCTGCGGCCAGGACCCGGAAACACGCTACCTGCCCAGCGGCAACGCGGTCACCAACCTGAGCCTGGCGACCAGCGAGCAGTGGACCGACAAGCAGACCGGGCAGAAGGTCGAGAAGACCGAGTGGCACCGCGTCGCCCTGTTCGGCAAGGTCGCCGAGATCGCCGGCGAGTACCTGCGCAAGGGTTCGCAGGTGTACATCGAAGGCAAGCTGCAGACCCGCGAGTGGGAAAAGGACGGCATCAAGCGCTACACCACCGAGATCATCGTCGACATGCAGGGCACCATGCAGCTGCTGGGTGGTCGTCCGAGCGGTGATGAAGGCGGCGCTCCGCGTCAATCGCGTCCGGCTCCGCAGCGCGAGCCGCAACAGGCCCCGCGTCAGGAGCGTCCTGCTCCGCAGCAGGCCCAGCCAGCGCCTGACTACGACAGCTTCGATGACGACATCCCGTTCTAATCTGAGCGGGCTCTAGCCTATGCGAATGCGCCTGATGCTGCTGGGCGGTGGTAGTGCCCTGGGGCAAGCGCTGATCCGTCTTGGCGCCGAGGAAGATATCGGCTTCCTCGCACCACGCCCGCCGGAAAATGGCTGGGATGCGGCGAGCCTCACCGAGTTGCTCGACGAGACCCGCCCGGATGCACTGATTAACCTGGCTTACTACTTCGACTGGTTCCAGGCCGAGTCGGTGGCCGATTCGCGCCTGCAGACGCAGGAGCGCGCTGTGGAGCGTCTGGCTGAGCTGTGCCAGCACCATTCCATCGTCTTGCTGCAGCCGTCCAGCTATCGAGTCTTCGATGGTTCGCGTGTCACCGCATACAGCGAAAAGGAAGAGCCGCTGCCCCTCGGGCTGCGTGGCCAGACGCTGTGGCGTCTGGAACAGAGCGTGCGGGCGATCTGTCCGCGGCATGTGCTGCTGCGCTTCGGCTGGTTGCTCGATGACAGCCGTGAAGGACGCCTGGGGCGTTTTCTGGCGCGCGCCGAGCGTGACGAGGTGCTGTATCTCGCCGATGACCGGCGGGGTAATCCCACCCCGGTGGACGATGCGGCGCGGGTGATTCTGGCCGTGCTCAAGCAGCTCGATTGCGAGTCGCCCTTGTGGGGCACCTATCATTACGGTGGTCATGAGGCCAGTACGGCGCTGAGTCTGGGGCAGGCGGTATTGAGCGAGGCGCGTCACTATCGCAGCAATCTGGTCGAGGATGTCGCGCCGCAGGCGCATGCCGCACGTCCGGATGCGGCCGATGAGCCGCAGCATGCGGTATTGGCCTGCAAGAAAATTCTTCACACCTTCGGTATCAAGCCGCGCGCCTGGCGCTCCGGTCTGCCGAGCCTGCTGGATCGTTATTATCGTCATGGCTGAAATTCTCGTAACCGGCGGCGCCGGCTTCATTGGCTCGCATCTGGTCGATGCCTTGCTGGCCGCCGGCCACGGCGTGCGTGTGCTGGACAACCTGTCCATGGGCAAGCGCAGCAATCTGCCGCTGGATAATCCGCGTTTGTGCTTCATCGAGGGCGATGTCGCCGATGCCGAGGTGGTCGCCCGCGCGGTAGCGGGTTGTTCGGCCGTGGCGCATCTGGCCGCGGTGGCTTCGGTACAGGCCTCGGTAGACGACCCTGTCGCCACGCATCAGAGCAACTTTATCGGCACCCTGAATGTTTGCGAAGCGATGCGCCAACACGGTGTGCGGCGTGTGGTCTACGCCTCCAGCGCGGCGATCTATGGCAACAACGGCGAAGGCGTGGCGATCGACGAGACCACTGCCAAGGCGCCGTTGACGCCCTACGCGGCGGACAAGCTGGCCGGCGAACACTATTTGGATTTCTATCGCCGTCAGCATGCGCTGGAACCGGCGGTGTTCCGTTTCTTCAATGTCTTCGGGCCACGCCAGGATCCATCCTCGCCGTACTCGGGGGTGATCAGCATCTTCACCCAGCGGGCGCAGCAGAGGCTGCCGATCAGCGTCTTTGGCGATGGTGAGCAGACCCGTGACTTCTTCTATGTTGGCGACTTGATCGAGCTACTGCAGCAGGGCCTGCTTGGCGACTTCGTCGAAGTGCCTGTAAATGTCGGCTGGAACCAGGCGGTCAGTCTCAATCAGCTGCTGGCGGAGATCGGTACGCTGTGCGCCGGCCTGCCAGAGGTGACGTACCTGCCGGCGCGCTCTGGCGATATACGCCATTCGCGGGCCGATAATGCGCGTTTGCAGGCTCATTACCGTATGCCGCAGCAGACGCCGTTGCGCGAAGGCTTGCGCCAGCTGCTCGGGCTGTGAATCGAGCCCATGAAAAAGCCGGCATTCGCCTAATGCCTGTCAGTTAAGGCTGTACGCGTTTGGCTCCCCTCTCCCGTTTACGGGAGAGGGGCTGGGGGAGAGGGCCGAAATACCGCGAAACGGCCATTTACCCCTCTCCGAACATGGCTCGCCAGATGGGCGAGGGGCTCATCGTAGGCAGTCGTCGCTTAACTGATCAGCATTAGGCATACGCCGGCTTTTTCGTTTCTGCGTGGGCTATCAGAACTTGTAGCCCAGACCGACCATGTAGACCCATGGGTCGACTTTAACGTCCACTTTGGCACGCACACCACCTTCCAGTGTGTTGTGGTCGACATACACCTGAGTATCGATATCGATGTAGCGGATCTGGCCGTTGATCATGATGTTGTCTGTCAGCATGTAATCAGCGCCGATCTGAGCAGCCAGGCCCCAGCTGTTGGAGGCCTGCAGATTGCTGAAACCTGCAGCTTCGGCACGGCTGCTGGTGTCTCCATCCATGAACCAGGTGTAGTTGATGCCGGCGCCAATGTAGGGTTGGAAAGCCGATGCTTTGTCTAGCGGGTAGTACACCAGGCTCAGGGTTGGCGGCAGGTGCTTCAGAGTGCCCAGTTTGCCGTTTGCCGGGCCAAGGGCTGCGCCTTTGACATGCACGTCATGCGTGAAGGGGGTGGCGGCCAGAAGTTCGATACCCAAGTTATCGGTAAGCATGTAGGCGAAGTTCAGGCCCAATTGGGTGTCACTACCTACAGTGGCCTTGCCTCCCAGGTCGGTGCCAGCCAATGCGCCGCGATCAACCTTGACTCCAGAGCTGCTGTCATTGGGTTGAACGGTGACGGCGCCGGCACGGACGATGATATCGCCAGCCTGGTGAGCCTGGGCGATGGGGGAAGCGATGGCCAGGGCCAACAAAGAGGCAGTGAACAGTGACTTGTACATAGCGAGCTCCAGTTCGAGTCGGTTGTGTCTTTGGCTGGAATCAATGCTAAGCCAAGCAACAATTCACTTTTTGACCTGGCTCAATAGATTGACAGGCTCTGCTGCGGTGTTTTGTCCATTGCCTCAAATGCATCTCTAGATGATAATGTTTCTCTTTTTGAAGCAAGCCTGTCTGTCGAGGATCCTCTGCGCATGAATCGCTTCCCCCTCCGTTCCCTGGCTGTGGCCCTGATGTTGGCCAGCGGCTCGTTGGCTGCTGCGCCGCTGGATGCTGCGCTGGATGAAAGTCAGCGCCTGGCTGCCGAGGCAAAAGCCTCGCAGGGCCGTGTCGAGCAACTGGATGACGCCAGTCGTGAGATGCTCACTGAGTACCGCAATGCCCTGCAGCAGGCTGAGGCTTTGAAAGGTTATAACAGTCAGCTTCGTGATCTGGTCGAAGCCCAGCGTCAGGAGCTGGCCAGTTATCAGAAGCAGCTCGATGGCATCGAACGTACCCAGGAAGCAGTGAGCCCGCAAATGGTCAAGATGGTCGAAGTGCTGGGTGAGTTCATCGCTGCCGATCTGCCGTTCCTGCCTGAAGAGCGCGAGGATCGTCTGGCTCAGTTGCAGGATTTGCTGCCGCGCGCCGACGTCAGTCTGGCCGACAAATATCGCCGCATCCTCGAGGCCTACCAGATCGAGAGCGATTATGGCCGCACGCTCGAAGCCTGGCGCGGCGAGCTGAATCAGGCAGACGGTGGTTCGCGCAGCGTCGAGTTCCTGCGCCTGGGCCGCAGCATGCTTTATTACCAGACCCTCGATGCCCACGAGAGCGGCTGGTGGAACCCGCAGACCAAGGCCTGGGAAGTGCTCGACGGCAGCGCACGTCGTCCGTTGACCCAGGCCATCGCCATCGCCCGCCAGCAGCAGGCGCCTGCCGTGCTGTCCCTGCCGATCAAGACCCTGGCCGAGGAGGCCGCACAATGAGTCGTCGTGTTGTCGCCGTATTGGCGCTCAGCCTGTTGCCGGCACTGGCTGCCGTGGCCGAAACCCTCAACCCCGATCAACTGCTGCAGCGCATCCGCAGCGAGCGCGCTGCCGAAGTCAGCGCCATGCAGGAGCGCGAACAGGCGTTTCTCGCCAAACGTAGTGAGCAGGCGCAGTTGCTGGCTGCCGCACGTTCCGCGCTGAATACCCAGAAAGCCGAAAGCGAACGCCTCAAGGCCGAGTTCGACCGGCAGGAGGCCGAACTGGCCGAGCAGGAAAAACTGCTGGCGCAGCGTGTTGGTCACCTCGGTGAACTGTTCGGTGTGGTGCGCCAGAGTGCCGGTGATGTTGCCGGGCAATGGCAGGATAGCCTGCTCAACGCTCAGTATCCGGAGCGTCTGAAGCGCCTCAAGGCATTGGCTGAAAGCCGCTCGCTACCGTCCGCCGAAGACCTCGACGGCTATTGGATGCTGCTGCTCGAAGACCTGGCTGCCAGCGGCCGTATCGAGCGCCTGCAGTTGCCGGTGGTGAATGCCGATGGTTCGCGCCAGGAGCAGCAGGTGCTGCGTGTCGGCGCGTTCGCCGTATATGGCGAGGATGCCTTCCTGCGTTACGACGCCGATGCCGGGCAACTGCTGGCGCCGCCGCGTCAGCCGTCCGGCCTGGGGCAGGTCAAGGACTACCTGAGCAGCACCGATGCGCTCGCCACGCTGCCCATCGACCCGAGCCGTGGCAGCCTGCTGGCGCAGCTGCAGCAGCAGCCAACCCTGTGGGATCGTCTACAGCAGGGTGGCCTGGTTGGCTGGGTGATCGTCGTGCTGGGAACCTTTGGTCTGCTCCTGGCGCTGTGGCGGATGATTTATCTGAGCCGCGTCGGCCGTCTGGTCAAGGCGCAGATGCACGACCTCAGTGCGCCGCGTAATGACAACCCACTAGGCCGCGTGATTGGTGTACTGGGCGCCAAGCCGCAACTGGCCGACCTGGAAACGCTGGAGCTGAAACTCGACGAAGCGATCCTGCAGGAAACACCGCCGCTGGAGAAAGGCCAGGGCCTGCTCAAACTGCTGGCTGCCGTTGCACCGCTGCTCGGCCTGCTGGGCACCGTGACCGGCATGATCGTGACCTTCCAGGCCATCACTCAGAGCGGTGGCGGCGATTCGCGCCTGATGGCCGACGGTATCTCCCAGGCGCTGGTGACCACCGTCCTGGGTCTGGTGGTCGCCATTCCGCTGCTGTTCCTGCACAGCCTGCTGGCCAGCCGCAGCAAGGGCCTGATCCAGATTCTGGAGCAGCAGAGCGCCGGTCTGATCGCCCTGCACCTGTCGGGAGCACCGCGCCGTGACTGACCTGTTCGCCTTCTGGCTGCGTGCAGTCGACAGTGCTCATGCACTGCTCGACTTCATGAGCGCTGGCGGCTTGGTGATGTGGGCGCTGGCGGTGCTCTGCGTGGTGTTCTGGACCCTGGTGTTCGAGCGTTTCTGGTACATGCGCAGGATTTTCCCGCGCTGGGTGCAGGAGCGCCGCGAGGCCTGGCAGCAGGTGCTCGCCGATGACAACGGCAACTGGCAGCGCGCCGTTCGCCTGGCCTGGCTGGCGCAGGCGCGTCAGCAACTGGCGGCGCCGCTGCGCCTGGGCAAGACCCTGGTGGCGCTGTATCCGTTGCTGGGCCTGCTGGGTACCGTACTTGGCATGATCGCCGTGTTCGATGTGCTCGCCCTCAACGGTGCCGGTAACCCACGCGGCATGGCCGCAGGCGTGTGGCAGGCGACCCTGCCGACCATGGCCAGCATGGTTCTGGCCATTCCTGGATTGTTCAGCCTGGCGCGCCTCGAACGCGAAGCCAGCCAGGCCATCGAGCGGCTGGCCGACCAGCTGCGTCACGACTGAGATCGCCCAACATGAGAATGCGTCGTCACCACCAGCAGGACGAAGATACCGGCATCGACCTCACGCCGATGCTCGACGTGGTCTTCATCATGCTGATCTTCTTCATCGTCACCAGCTCCTTCATTCGTGAGTCTGGCGTCGAAGTGCAGCGCCCGCAGGCGGAAACCGCCAGCCCGCAGGACAAGGGCAATATCCTTATCGCCGTCACCGCCGACGGGCAGATCTGGATGGACAAACAGCCGGTAGACATCCGCAGCGTACGGGCGCATGTCGAGCGCATGCGCGTCGATCAGCCGGATGGCGCCGTGGTGGTGCAGGCCGATCAGGATGCGCGTACCGGCCTGGTCGTCCAGGTGATGGATCAGGCGCGTCTGGCCGGCGTGCAGGATGTTGCCCTGGCTGCCGGTAGCGGAGTCAACTGATGCGCCTGCCGCTGTCTTTTCTCGGCGCCTGCCTGATGGCCTTGGGGCTGTTCGCCCTGATGCTGTACATGGTCGCGCCACCGAGCGCCAAGGTGAACCAGGACCCGGTCAGCGTGGCCAACTTCGTGCGCATGGACGGTAACGCCAGCGAGACCGCCAGCCGCACCCGTCAGCAGGCACCGCAGCCGCCGCAACCGCAGACGCCGCAGCCCCCCACGCCGCCGACGCCGCAAACGGCCACGCCGAATGCCAACCTGCCGGCGCTGGATATCCAGCTGCCCAGCCTGGCCAGCGGCATTGCCGTCAACAGCGCGCCGGCACCGAGTCTGTCCGGCCTTGCGCCGGGTGCTCCAGCGCCGACGCCGCCGAGCGAGGCCGCCGAGTCCGGTGGGCAGATGGGCGGGATGGAAAGCGAAGTCATGCCGCTCAATGACGTGCGCCCGGAATACCCGCGTTATGCGCTGCAGCGTGGCATCGAAGGTTTCGTCAAACTGGCTTTCACCATCAATCGCTCCGGCAATGTGGAGAACATCCGCGTGCTGGAAGCCAACCCGCGTAACGTCTTCGAGCGCGAAGCGCGCCGTGCCGCCTCTCGCTGGCGCTTCGCGCCACGTACCGAAGGCGGCCTGGCGGTGGACCGCGAAGCGGTGAAGACCCTCTACTTCCGTCTGGAAAGGAGCTGACCATGTACCGTTGGTTGTTGCTCGTGATGCTCAGTGCCGCAGCCCTGCCCGCCATGGCCCAGCAGACCATCGACCCGGCCGTGTTCAAGGCTTTGAATGCGGCGCAAGGCGCGCAGCAGAAGGGCGATTACAGCGCCGCGCGGCGCGCGCTGGATGAGGTCCAGACCAAGAGCGGCAGTCTTGAGGAGGCTCTGGTCTGGCGCAGCAAGGCTTACGTGGCCTGGTCGGCCGGCAACAATGCTCAGGCCATCGACTGGCTGGACAAGGCTGTGCGTAGCGGCAAGCTTGACGATGAAATGCTGGCTGGCGAGCGCCTCAATCTGGCCAAGCTCAACCTGGGTGAGCGCCGCTACGCCAAGGTCGTCGAGTTGCTGGCGCCGAATCAGAGCAGTGCCTCCGAGGAGGTACTGCAGATGCTGGTGCAGGCCTATCAGGGCATGAACCAGCCGGCCAAGGCGCTGCCCCTGGCCGAGCGTTACGTGCAGGCCAATCCCAAGGCCGCCGATATCTGGCTGCAGTTTCTGGTGGGTGCCAATGCCGATCTGAAACGTTATGCCCAGGCCGAGCGCTGGCAGCGCCAGTTGCTGGCGCGCCAGCCGAACGATGCCAAGGGCTGGCGTCAGCTGGCTGCCCTGCAGCAGATGGCCGGCAGTAATGACAAGGCGCTGGCGACCCTGCGTGCGGCGCATAGCAAGGGCCTGCGTTTTAGCGAATCTGAGCTGGACAACCTGGTGCTGCTGGCTGGCGCTGCGGATCAGCCCTGGCAGGGCGCCAAGCTGCTGGCCGGGATGCTCGACAGTGGCCTGCTGGCCAACACCGCCGCACGTCAGGAGCGCCTGGGCCTGTTCTGGTGGCAGGCGCGTGATCGTGCGGCTGCGGTGCGCGTGCTGCGCCCACTGGCCGAGCGCAGCGGCAACGGCAAGCACTGGCTGTATGTCGCGCAGCTGGAGCTGGAGCAATCGCGCTGGCAGGCTGGCCTGGATGCGCTGGCGCGTGCCGAGCGTGGTGGCGCCGAGCGCGGCAAGGTGCGCTCCTGGCGGCAGTGGGCGGAAAGCGAGCTGCGTTTCGAGCGGGAGAACCGGGTCGCCAGCCGTAACTGACGATGGCGATGCCGGATATGAAAAAGCCAGACGCGATGTCTGGCTTTTTCTTGGGGGCGTATCGGTAGGCGCTTGTGTAGGAGACGCGCCTCGCGGCGAATAGGGCTAACAGCGCAGGTCTTTCTGGATGACCACGACCGCTTCGCCCCGAGGCGGGGCTCCTACAAGCACCCCGGCTGGGCTCAGCTGTCGGGCAATTCGTAAGCGTAGATCTTGTCCGCTTCCATCTGATAACCAACTTCGGCCAGCTCGCTGCTGACATGTTCGGTTTTCAGCGGGCCTTCCACCCAGAACGGTTGGTACAACGCGTCGAGCAATACGCCGAGCTCGCTGGTGACGTGGACGATCTGGTTCGAGGGCGGTGGTGGTACGTGAATGCAGGCGCCGAAGTAGGGCACCAGCAAAAACTCCACCACCCGGCCTTCGTCAGTCACATCCAGCGGCACGATATAACCGGGCAGCTTCACCTGCTGACCATTGAGCTCCTTGACCACTGGCGCGGCCGGCGATTGCTGCATGGCGGCCGGGCCAGATTCGGCCAGGGCGTCGGCCAATTGCGAGAGGTCGTGGATCGGCGCTGGGTTGATGACCTGCGGCGGAGCGTCCGATGGAATCAGCTCGGACCAGGTGAGTTCGCGCACATCAGCGGCGGCCAGCGGCAGTGCCAGGGTCAGCAGCAGAGTGGCGAACAGGGGGCGAGACATGAGGAACCTCGTAATAAGAGCGCCTGCGCAGTGTACGCCAGGCGCTCTCAACTTTCCCTCAGAGCCTGATCGACAGCCCATCGGCCAACGACTGCCGATAGGCCCGCCAGGCCGGCACGCTACCCATCGCCACGGCTGCGGCGAGAATGCAACCAAGTAGTTTCCATTCGTAACTCGACGGCGCATTGAGTGCCAGATACAGGCCGTAATTGGCCTGAACGAAACCCTGACTGCCGGCGATGCCCAGATAGAGCAGCGTGACACCGAACGCCACGCCGGCAAGCGCCAGAGTGAAGGCCTCCAGCACCAGCAGACTGGCGATATGCCAGGGGCGGGCGCCTACCGAGCGCAGAATGGCCATCTCCCGGCGGCGCTCGTTGAGGCTGGTGAGAATCGCCGTGAGCATACCGATCAGACCTGTCAGCACAACGAACAGCGAGACCACGAACAGCGCCTGTTCGGCGGTGCCCATCAGGCTCCACAGCTCCTGCAGGGCGACACCCGGCAGGATGGCCAGCAGCGGCTCGCCACGGAACTCGTTGATCTCCCTTTGCAGGCTGAAGGTGGCGATCTTGCTGTTGAGACCGAGCATGAACGCGGTGATCTGCTTCGGCTGCAGGTCCATGGCGCGTGCCTGATCCGCGCTGATCTGCGCCGCGCCGCGTGCCGGCATGCCGTTTTGCCAGTCGATGTGCAGCGCTTCCATTCCAGCCAGGGAAATGTGCAACGTGCGGTCGACCGGTGTGCCGGTGCGCTCGAGGATGCCGACCACGGTGAACGGCTTGTCGTCATGCTTGACCAGGCTGATGGTGGCGACGCCGTGTGCCAGAACGATGTTCTCGCCGAGGCCGTAGCCCAGCGCCTGTGCCACTTCCGCGCCGAGTACTACCTCGAACGGGTCGTCGGCAAACTCGCGGCCCTGGGCCAGCTTCAGCGCCTGGCTGCGGGCGTAACGATAGTGCTCGAAATAGGCGGTGCTGGTACCCATCACCCGGTAGCCGCGGTGCGAGTCGCCGAGGGAAATGGGGATGGCCCACTTCACCTGACGGTGGTTGGCGAAGTGCTCGAAGCTGTCCCAGCGGATGTTGTTGGTGGCGTTGCCGATACGAAATACCGAGTACAGCAGCAGGTTCACACTGCCCGAGCGGGCGCCGACGATCAGGTCGGTGCCGCTGATGGTGTTGGCGAAGCTGGCGCGCGCCTCGGTGCGCACGCGCTCGACGGCCAGCAGCAGGCACACCGACAGGGCGATGGCGAACACCGTGAGCAGGGCGGTGAAACGACGGTTGGCCAGGCTGGCCAGGGCGATGCGGATCAGGTGCATCTCAGACCTCGACGGACTTGGCGGCGCGATTGAGTTCGCCCAGCGACAGGCTGCGGTCGAACAGCGGGGCCAGACTCTGGTCGTGGCTGACGAACAGCAGGCTGGCGCCGGCGGCGCGGCATTCGGCGAACAATAGTTGCAGGAAAGCTTCGCGGGCGTCGAAGTCCAGTGCCGAGGTCGGTTCGTCGGCGATCACCAGTTCCGGCTGGCCGATCAGTGCGCGCGCGGCGGCGACCCGCTGTTGCTGGCCGATGGACAGTTCGTCGGCGCGGCGACCGAGCAGGTCGGCGCGCAGGCCGAGATGGTCGAGCAGCGCTGCTGCTGCGGCATCGATGCTGCCGTGGCGCTGGCGTGCGCGTTCGGCACGCAGGCGCGAGAAGCGGCAGGGCAGCTCTACGTTCTCGCGCACAGAAAGAAATGGCAGCAGGTTGAACTGCTGGAAGATGTAGCCAGTGTGGTCGACGCGAAAACGGTCGCGGGCACCGGCGGAGAGTTGGCCGAGGTCCTGGCCGAGCAGGCGGATATGGCCGCTTTGCGCACGTTGTACGCCGCCGAGCAGGCCGAGCAGGGTGGTTTTGCCGCTGCCACTGGGGCCTTTGAGAAAGAGAGTCTCACCGCGTGCCAGGGTGAAGACGGGGATATCCAGCAGCTGCGCCTGGCCGGGCCAGGCGAAGCCGAGATTGGCGAGTTCGATCAGAGGTTCGGTCATTGTCTGCTGAGTGTCGGGAGAAGGCATTTATTGCCGGAGCGAGGGGCGCTCACTCCGGCAATGAGACGTGGCAGGTCAGAAGCTCAAGCGTGGCTGGGACGGCGTCAGTTCCACGCCCTGCTGACCATTTGGGCCGATCAGTTGTACCTGAATCTTCTCGGTGGCGGGGAAGCGTTTGAACAGTTCGGCGAGATCCAACTGTTTCAATTCGTTGGCCTTGGCGCATTCGAAGCGATAGTGCGCATGGATGTCGCTGTGCTCGCCTTCATGATCGTGATCGTGATCGTGATCGTGATCGTGATCGTGGTCAGCGTCGCCGAACAGTGGGCTTTCCAGTTCGACCTGGGTGGCCTTGCAATCGCCGCTGTTGAGGGAGAACAGGCTGATGGGCTGCTCCAGTTCCCGCTTGGCGGCGGCGACCTTGGCCTTGTCGGCATCGCTCTTGGCGGCATGTTCGAAGCCCACCAGGTTCATTGCCGGGCTTTCGAGCTGCAACTCCAGCAGGTTGCCGTCCAGTGCTGCGTTGAGGCTGGCGACGCCGTGTTCGTGGGCACCCAGGCTGTCGTGGGAATGTTCGTGGTCGTGATCATGGCCGTGCTCATGAGCCTGGGCGGCGACCAGTGGCAGGAGGGCGAAGGGCAGGGCGAGCAGCAGGTGGCGCATGGGTATCTCCAGCGTAGGTTAGATTTAATTGTTACGTTATAACAACTTTTGTGGCGGACTGGCCAGCGCGTAGGGGGCGTGGGAGCATGCAGCTTCCTGACTGGAGGCTGAACATGATGCGAATACGTGGGCGCATTGGCGACTGGCCGGTGGACTTGACGCTGGAGCTGGATAACGAGGACTGGGCGCAACTGGCGCAGCATGTGGCTGTTACGCCGACACCCAGTCTAGTGGCAACGACTGCCACGGCCGATGCAGGCGACGCGCTGTGGCAGACCGCGCTGCAGCTGGTGCGCGATGCAGGACAGGTGGACGGGCCGAAGCTGATGGCGCAACTGGCCGCGCTGGCCGGGGGGGAGGTTGCAGGCAAGCGCTTGTTGGTGCGTCTGCGTCATTGCGAGCAGATCCGCATGGAAACCGGCGCGGATGCGCCGATCTATCACTGGCAGGAGTAGTTGCTCAGGCTGCCAGGGTGTCGTGGGGCGCCCTGCTGTGAGCAGCGAAACATGAGCGGTTTCATCGGAGGTGCGCACGGCCTAGGCGGCCCCGCGACACCCTACAAAGGCCATCCGTGTCAGGCCGGAGCCTTATCTGTGTCGCCGTAGGGTGCGCCGCGCGCACCGAACATCACCTGCTTGAGCCGGCGAGTAGCCGATGCGCAAGGCGCGCCCCACGGCGAGCGCGATCCAACGCTGGATCAGTAGATCGCCTGATACAGCTTGCGGCGGTAAGTGGTGACCAGCGGGTGATCGCCGCCGAGCAGGTCGAACACCTGCAGCAGGGTCTTGTGCGGTAGGCCTTCGCTGTAGCTGCGGTTACGCACGAACAGCTTGAGCAGGCCGTCCAGCGCCGCTTCGTATTGCTGGCGCGCCAGTTGCTGCACGGCCAGTTGATACAGCGCCTCGTCGTCCTCTGCGTTCTGCGCCAGGCGGCTTTTCAGCGTGGCGGCGTCTGGCAGGTCGGCGGCCTGACGCAGAAAGGTCAATTGCGCCTTGGCACCGGCCAGTGCCTGCTTGTGCTCGTCACTCTTGACGGCGTTGAGCACGGTTTCCGCTTCGCCCAACTCGCCGCGCTCGGCCAGGCAGCGCGCGTAGATGATCAGCGCGGCAGCATTTTCGTTGTCTTCGGTCAGCACCTGCTTGAGCAGTGTTTCGGTATCGGCAAAACGGCCTTCGGCGAACAGCGCCTGAGCGGCCTCCATCGGGTCGGCGGCGGCAGGAGCCGGTTCGGCGACGTGAGGCTTGAGCATCTCGCGGATCGCCGCTTCCGGCTGGGCGCCGGCGAAGCCATCCACCGGCTGGCCGTCCTTGAACAGGACCACGGTAGGCAGGCTGCGAATGCCGAAACGCATGACGATGTCCTGCTCGATATCGCAGTTGACCTTGGCCAGCAGCAGCTCACCGGCATATTCCTCGGTGATCTTCGCCAGCATTGGCATCAGCGCCTTGCACGGCGCGCACCACTCGGCCCAGAAGTCGACCAGCACAGGTTTGTGGAAGGAGTTCTCGATCACCAGTTGCTCGAAGTTGGCGGAGCCGGAGATGTCGAAGATGTAGGGGGAGTCGCTCATGGTCGGTCTCGAAAAACAGGGCAATGGTCTATTAATGCGGGCACTGCCGCGCGGTTACAAGGGGCGCACGGCGTGATACAGGCTGACCTCGCGGAATTCGGCGGGCTCGGCCAGGTCTGGCCAGGTGCAGCCGTCCAGCAGTGCCAGGCGTTGGTACAGCGGATGCTGGAAGTCCTTCACCCGTGAATCGGCCACCAGGGCCTGACGCCCGCGGCTGAGAAAGTGGTCGAGCAGCGGCAGGTTGGCGCGATCGTAGAGCACGTCGGCGACCAGGATCAGGTCGTAGCGATCCGCTTCGGCGAAGAAATCGTCCGAGTAGTTCAGCGTCACACCGTTGAGTGCGGCGTTGGCGCGGCTGGCGGCCAGCGCCAGTGGGTCGAGGTCGCAGGCCACCACTTCTGCCGCACCCGCCTTGGCCGCGGCAATGGCCGCTACGCCGGAACCAGCGCCGAAATCCAGTACGCGCTTGCCGCGTACCCATTCGGGGCGCTCGGCCAGCCAGCGTGCCAGCACCAGGCCGCTGGCCCAGCAGAAGCACCAGTAGGGCGGCTCTTCGAGGATGCGCCTGGTCTCCTCGGGGTTGAAAGCGCGCTCCATGTTGCTGGCATCGATCAGCCACAGGGCGATATCGGTACCGGGCAGTGTTTCGGCCACCAGGCGGGCATCGCCGAGCAATTCGCTGAGCGTATGCTGCAGCGGTGCGGGTGGTTTCATGGCGCCGGCACCAGATGCAGCGGGCCAAGGTCCTGGTCGTTCAGTTCAGCGATGGTGCGTGCCGGCAAGCGCTGCACCAGCCGTCCGGATTGACTGACGCGGCCGCGCAGTTCCAGGCGCAGGTCCTGAGGCGCCTGCTGCGTGTTCAGGGGCAGATGGAACGGCAGCGCTTCGCCGTCGCCACGCAGATGAACCTGGCCAAGCAAGGCACGCGGGCGACCGCGCATGTCTACGCCCAATAATGCGAGGTCGACATCGGCGCCTGCGGCGACGCCAAGCAATTCGCCGCGCAGGCCTGGGCCCTGGATCGGTGCAGCGATGGGTTCTGCCTGTGCAGGTGCTGGAGTGGGTGGCGGCGCGGTGCTCGTGGGCTCGCCGGCGCAGGCCGCAAGCAGGCCGCTCAGGGCAATGGGTAGAAGGGGCAGATATCGATTCATGGCAGGTTCTGCTTTTGACGGGGCATGGGCATAGCTTAATTTGTCTTGCCGCCGTAAGCAGGCGAACTCAAGGCTCCTTACATTTTTCAATGGCGTGCTATGCGCTACCATGGCGACTTTGCCGCCATTCGTCAGCCCTCACCATGCATTGTCCGTTCTGCGCTGCCAACGACACCAAGGTCATCGATTCCCGTCTGGTCGCCGAGGGCGACCAGGTCCGCCGCCGCCGCGAATGCGTGGCCTGCGGTGAGCGCTTCACCACCTTTGAAACCGCCGAGCTGGTGATGCCGCGCCTGATCAAGCAGGACGGCAGCCGCCAGCCTTTCGACGAAGAAAAGCTGCGCGCCGGCATGCAGCGCGCGCTGGAAAAACGCCCGGTGAGCGTCGAGCGCCTGGAGGAAGCCATCGCCCGCATCAAGCAGCAGTTGCGCGCTACTGGCGAGCGCGAGGTGAAGTCGCTGGTGCTGGGTGAGTTGGTGATGACCGAACTGAGCAAGCTCGACGAGGTGGCCTATATCCGCTTCGCCTCGGTCTACCGGCGTTTTCAGGACCTCAACGAATTCCGCGAGGAAATCGAACGCCTGGCCCGCGAGCCGTCGAAAAGCCGATGAGCGAACGCGACCAATTCTTCATGGCGCGCGCCCTGCGGCTGGCGCGCAAAGGCCTGTACTCCACCCATCCCAATCCACGAGTCGGCTGCGTCATCGTGCGTGATGGCGAGATCGTCGGCGAAGGCTGGCATGCCCGTGCCGGTGAGCCGCACGCCGAGGTGCACGCACTGCGCCAGGCCGGCGACAAGGCGCGTGGCGCCACGGCGTACGTGACACTGGAGCCCTGCAGCCATCATGGGCGCACGCCGCCTTGCGCCGATGCGCTGGTCGCCGCCGGGGTCAGCAGGGTCGTCGCGGCGATGCAGGACCCCAACCCGCAGGTGGCCGGCAGTGGCCTGCTGCGCCTGGCCCAAGCCGGTATCGAGGTCGCCAGTGGCGTACTGGAAAGTGAGGCGCGAGCGCTCAATGCCGGTTTCATCAAACGCATGGAGAGCGGGCTGCCGTTCGTGCGCGTCAAGTCGGCGATGAGCTTGGATGGCCGCACTGCCATGGCCAGCGGTGAGAGCCAGTGGATCACTGGCCCGGCGGCGCGCGCGGAGGTGCAGCGTTTACGCGCGCAGTCCAGCGTGGTGCTCAGTGGTGCCGACACCGTGCTGGCAGACGATGCCCGGCTGACGGTACGTCCCGATGAGCTGGGGTTGGGGGTCGAAGGCACTTTCATGGCCGCCTCGCGACCGCCGCTGCGGGTGTTGGTCGATGGTCGTCTACGCGTGCCGCTGAGCAAAGCCTTCTTCCAGGCCGGTCCGGCGCTGGTGGCTACCTGTGCGGCGGCCGCCGCGCGTGACCGCTATCTGGCCGATGGTCATGAACTGCTCGCCGTACCGGGCAGCAATGGTCACGTCGACTTGCGCAAGTTGCTGCTGGAACTGGCCGGCCGTGGCGTCAACGAAGTGCTGGTGGAAGCCGGGCCGCGTCTGGCCGGCGCTTTCGCCCGTTCCGGCTTGGTGGATGAGTACCGCATCTTCGTCGCGCCCAAGCTGCTCGGCTCCAGTGCGCGGCCGCTGTTCGAACTGCCGCTTAACCGCATGGCCGAAGCGCCGGAGTTGCAGATTCTCGATATTCGCGCCGTCGGCGACGACTGGCAGATCACCGCGGTACCCAAGGCCAGATAGCGCACGGGCCATGCGTCGCGGCGATAAATGTGATAAAACGCCACGCGGCCATTCATATGGCCGCAACGTTCTCAGGGCGGGGCGAAATTCCCCACCGGCGGTAATGGTTCGTAGAACCTAGCCCGCGAGCGCTCGCCACGGCACCTGCCAGGCGAGGTCCAGCAGACTCGGTGCGATTCCGGGGCCGACGGTATAGTCCGGATAAAGAGAGAGCGGGATTCCCTCCACGGGCGCCTCGTGCGTGTCCGCGAAATCCCTATCGATCGGCATTGCCCTGTTTTTGACCAAAACAGGAGTTCGTCCATGCTGTTCAGCAATACCTTCAACGTGAAACCGGAGGGCGTATGTTCACCGGCATAATCGAAGCCATCGGCAGTATCCGCGCCATGACGCCGAAAGGTGGCGACGTGCGCGTTTACGTGGCCACCGGAAAACTCGACCTGGGCGACGTCAAGCTCGGCGACAGTATCGCCGTCAACGGCATCTGCCTGACCGCCGTGGAACTGCCAGGCGACGGCTTCTGGGCCGACGTCAGCCGCGAGACGCTGGCGCGTACCGCCTTCGTCGATCTCAAGCCCGGCAGTGCCGTGAATCTGGAGAAGGCTCTGACGCCCACCAGTCGCCTCGGCGGCCATCTGGTCAGCGGTCACGTCGACGGCGTCGGCGAGATCGTCTCGCGTGCCGATAACGCCCGCGCCGTGCAGTTCAAGGTGCGCGCGCCGCGTGAGCTGGCCAAGTACATCGCGCATAAGGGTTCGATCACCGTCGATGGCACCAGCCTGACGGTCAACGCGGTCAATGGCGCCGAGTTCGAACTGACCATCGTGCCGCACACCCTGGCCGAGACCATCATGGTCGACTACCAGGCCGGGCGTAAGGTCAACCTCGAGGTCGACCTGCTGGCGCGTTACCTGGAGCGCCTGCTGCTCGGCGACAAGGCTGCAGAGCCCAAGGCCTCGGGCCTCACCGAAAGCTTTCTCGCCGAACACGGCTACCTGAAGAATTGAGGAGACGCCCCGATGGCGCTCAATACCGCTGAAGAACTGATCGAAGACATCCGCGCCGGCAAGATGGTCATTCTCATGGATGACGAAGACCGCGAGAACGAAGGCGACATCATCATCGCCTCCGAATGCGTCACCGCCGAGCACATCAACTTCATGGCCCGCTTCGCCCGTGGCCTGATCTGTATGCCCATGACCCGCGAGCGCTGCGAACTGCTCAAGCTGCCGCTGATGGCGCCGCGCAACGGTTCCGGTTTCGGCACCAAGTTCACCGTCTCCATCGAGGCGGCCGAAGGTGTGACCACCGGCATCTCCGCTGCCGACCGCGCACGCACCGTGCAGGCTGCAGTAGCGCGCAATGCGGTGGCCGAGGATATCGTCAGCCCTGGCCACATCTTCCCGCTGATGGCCCAGCCCGGCGGCGTGCTGGCCCGTGCCGGCCACACCGAAGCGGCCTGCGACCTGGCGCGTATGGGTGGTTTCGAGCCGAGCGGGGTGATCTGCGAGATCATGAACGACGACGGCACCATGGCCCGTCGTCCGGAACTGGAGGCCTTCGCTGAGCTGCACGGCCTGAAGATCGGCACCATCGCCGACCTGATCCACTACCGCCTGATCCACGAGCGTACTGTCGAGCGCATCAGCGAGCAGCCGCTGGACACCGAGTTGGGTCAGTTCAATCTGGTGACCTACCGTGACGGCGTCGAGGACACCGCACACATGGCGCTGACCCTGGGCACCATCTGCGCCGAAGAGCCGACCCTGGTGCGCGTGCACAACATGGACCCGCTGCGCGACCTGTTCCTGGTCAACCAGCCGGGGCGCTGGAGCCTGCGCGCTGCCATGGCCGAGGTGGCCAAGGCGGGTAGCGGCGTGGTGCTGCTGCTGGGCAACCCGCTGACCGGGCCGGAGCTGCTGGCGCTGATCAGCCGCCAGCAACCGGCCAACCCTGCGACTTACAGCACCGTGGGCGCCGGCTCGCAGATTCTGCGCGACCTCGGCGTACGCAAGATGCGCCTGATGAGCTCGCCGATGAAGTTCAACGCGATATCCGGCTTCGACCTCGAGGTTGTAGAATACCTGCCGGCTGACTAAAAGCGGCCCGAAGGGCCAAAGCTGATGACCCTCTCCCTCTGGGAGACGACTGCATGGATGCAGGAGGTAGGGCGACGCAGGATGCCAAAGCCGAGGGTGCCCGCAGGGCGGGAGAGGGTATTTCGGTGTATATCGCATGCCCTCTCCCCCGACCCCTCTCCCGCAAGCGGGAGAGGGGAGCTAAAGCACGTAGCCCGGATGAAATCCGGGAAGATCGGCACACTGGCCCCGGATTGCATCCGGGCTACGCTGACAAACGAATTTTATTTTCGGAGCGCTCAGTGCTCCGGCTCTTTAACCCATGTGAGACCCGTCATGACCCTGAAGACCATCGAAGGTACCTTCATCGCCCCGAAGGGCAAATACGCCCTGGTGGTAGGCCGTTTCAACAGTTTCGTCGTCGAGAGCCTGGTCAGCGGCGCTATCGACGCCCTGGTTCGCCACGGCGTGAGCGAGAGCGACATCACCATCATCCGTGCGCCGGGTGCTTTCGAGATTCCGCTGGTTACCCAGAAGGTTGCTCAGCGTGGCGAGTACGCGGCGATCATCGCCCTGGGCGCGGTCATCCGTGGCGGCACCCCGCACTTCGAATACGTGGCAGGCGAGTGCACCAAGGGCCTGGCCCAGGTCTCCATGGAATATGGCGTACCGGTCGCCTTCGGCGTGCTGACTGTCGACTCCATCGAGCAAGCCATCGAACGTTCCGGCACCAAGGCAGGTAACAAGGGTGCCGAAGCTGCGCTGTCTGCCCTGGAAATGGTCAGCCTGCTGGCGCAGTTGGAGGCCAAGTGAGCAACTCCGGTAACGGCCAGCCGGCCAAGAAGGGGCCCAGCGGCAAGATCCTCGCGCGCCGCGAAGCCCGTACCCTGGCCATGCAGGCGCTGTACTCCTGGCATATCGCCGGGCAGCCGCTGAACGAGATCGAAGCGCAGTTTCGCGTCGACAACGATTTCAGCAAGGTCGATGGCGCCTACTTCCACGAGATCCTGCACGGTGTGCCGCGGCAGAAGACCGAACTCGACGGCGCCTTCGCCCCGCTGCTCGATCGCCCACTGGAAGAGATCGATCCGGTCGAACTGGCCATTCTGCGGCTGTCCACCTACGAGCTGAAGAACCGCGTCGATGTACCCTACAAGGTGGTGATCAACGAAGGTATCGAGCTGGCCAAGGTGTTCGGTGCCACTGACGGGCACAAGTTCGTCAACGGCATCCTCGACAAGCTAGCGCCGACGCTGCGCGCTACTGAAGTAAGCGCCAACAAGCGCTGAGGCTCGCGGGGATGCTCGATTCACGATCCTGCGCTCCCGTGCCCTGCCTGTACTGTGCAGGGCCGGCCCACGGCAGATCGTTGCCGGCTCATGGGTGAGTTCGAGCTGATCCGTCGCTATTTCGCCGCTGCCCCCTATGCGCAGGGTGGTGACGGCGTGGTTCGCGGTATTGGTGATGACTGCGCGCTGTTGGCATTGCCGGCGGGCGAGCAGTTGGCGGTGTCCACCGATACGCTGGTTGCCGGGGTGCACTTTCCCGACGCCTGCGATGCCTTTCTTCTCGGCCAGCGCGCGCTGGCTGTCTCTGCCAGTGATCTGGCTGCCATGGGCGCCACGCCGCTGGCCTTTACTCTTGCGTTGACCCTGCCGAGTGCTACCGAGGCCTGGCTGGCCGAGTTCGCGCGCGGTCTGCAAGTGATGGCGCAGCACTGTTCGCTGGCACTGGTCGGTGGCGACACCACGCGTGGCCCGCTAAGCCTGACGCTGACCGTGCTCGGTCGTGTACCGGCCGGGCAGGCGCTGCTGCGCAGCGGCGCACAGGTCGGTGATCTGCTGTGCGTCGGTGGCGAGCTGGGGGATGCCGCCGGTGCCTTGCCGCTGGTATTGGCTCAGCGTGATGCAACGCCTGACGTCGCCGAGCCTTTGCTGGCTCGTTACTGGTCGCCGCAACCGCAACTGGCCCTGGGGCAGGCACTGCGCGGCCGAGCCACGGCAGCACTGGATATTTCCGACGGCCTGTTGGCCGACTGCGGGCATATCGCCAAGGCTTCACAGGTCGCCCTGCAGATCGAACTGGAGCAAGTGCCGCTGTCTGCAGCGCTGCGCGCCTTCGCCGGCGAGCAGCAGGCACGGCTCTGCGCGCTCGGTGGTGGCGACGACTACCGACTGGCCTTTACCCTACCGCCAGCCCTGCTCGCCGATCTGCAGGCCGATTGGCCCGAAATACGGGTGATTGGCCGTGTGCAGGCCGGTACTGGGGTAGAGTTGCTGGACGCCGCCGGCCAGCCCATCGAGCCGCCGCGTGGCGGTTACCAACATTTCTGACAGGACGGAGTACGCGTGACCGATCACCCCAACCAGGTTCCCGCCGAATACGTACCGCCCTCGGTGTGGCGCAATCCCTGGCACTTCATCGCCTTCGGCTTCGGCTCCGGCACTCTGCCCAAGGCGCCCGGCACCTGGGGCTCGCTGGTGGCGCTGCCGTTCGTGCCGCTGTGGCAGATGTTGCCGGACTGGGGCTACTGGCTGATGCTCGGGGTGACCATGCTGTTCGGCTTCTGGCTGTGCGGCAAGGTCGCCGATGACCTGCGCGTGCACGATCACGAAGGCATCGTCTGGGACGAAATGGTCGGCATGTGGATTACCCTGTGGCTGGTACCCGAGGGGTGGGTCTGGTTGCTGCTAGGCTTTCTCATGTTTCGCCTGTTCGACATCGTCAAACCTTGGCCGATTCGCTGGATCGACCGCCACGTACATGGTGGCGTCGGCATCATGCTCGATGATGTCATCGCCGGGGTCTTTGCCTGGTTGGCGATGCAGGGATTGGTCTGGGGCTGGGATCGTTATGCAGCGCTGTTGGGCTTTTAGAGAGGCAAGCAAAGATGGCTGCGAGGCTGTTGGCATTGCTGCTGGGCATGAGCGTAATCCTGACGGCGCATGCCGAACTGCAGCCGCCGGACGAGATTCAGGTGGCCAGCGAAGTCTGGGAAGGGCACACCAATGCCGACGGCCCGGGCATGGCCTGGGATATCCTGCGTGAGGTGTTCGAGCCGGTCGGGGTGCGCTTGCATGTGCAGAGCGTGCCTTACACCCGTGCGGTAGGTCTGGTTCAGCGTGGCAGTGCCGATGCCTGGGTGGGTTCCTACCGCGATGAAATAGATGAAGGTGTGCTGTATCCGCGCTGGCATTACGACGGCGAGCGCGTCAGTGCACTCGGTCTGCGCGGCAAGCCGGCCCCCACGCTGGAGTCGCTCGGTGAGCTGCATCTGGCCTGGAAGCGCGGTTACGAATACCAGCGCTATCTGCCGAATGTGCGGCATTACCGGGAAGTTCGGCAGCATAGCGATATTCTTGGCATGCTTGATCAGGGGCATGCCGATTTCCATATCGACTCCCATTCGGAACTCGAGCTGCTGCTGGCGAATGTTGCGCGACGCGGCCGCTATCAGTTGGTCGAGCTGACCTGGTTGCCGCTTTACATCGGTTTTGCCGATAACGTCAGAGGGCGCGCCCTGGCCGAGCTGTTCGATCAGCGCATGGCGCTGCTGGTCAAGGCCGAGACGTTACGGCCAATCTTCGCGCGCTGGCAGCAGCCTTATCCCTTCGATTGAGCCGGGAGGCCGTCCTACATGCAGTTTCGTCACTGTCTCGCCGTGTTGGCGCTGTTGGGGTCGAGTGTTGTCTGCGCTGCTTCTCAGGTTCAGGTGGTTGGGCTGTTCCCCGGTGCCGCAGTGGTCAATGTCGATGGCCAGCGCAAGCTGGTGCGGGTCGGCCAGACCGGTCCGGGTGGGGTAGAGGTGGTCAGCGTCGACAAGCAGGGGGCGGTGCTGCGTGTCGAGGGTGTCGAGCGCGCCTATCCACTGAGTCGTGAATACAGTGCCGGTTTCGCCGAGCCGGTAAGGAAGCGTCTGAGCATCGCCAAGGGGCCAGGTGGTCACTACTGGATCACCGGTTCGGTCAACGGCCAAAGCGTGCCATTCCTAGTGGATACTGGTGCCACGTCGGTTGCTCTCAACGAAGCCCAGGCGCGCCGCCTAGGCATCGACTTTCGCGTCAGTGGGCAACCGCTCACGGTCAGCACGGCCAGTGGCACGGCGCGGGGCTGGCGGGTCCGCCTGGATCGGGTCAAGGTCGGCGATATCGAGGTGCTTGGTGTCGAGGCCGTGGTGTTGGAGGGTGGCGCGCCCGCCGAAGCATTGCTCGGCATGAGCTTCATGGGGCGGGTGGGCTGGCGCGAAGAACAAGGCATGCTGGTGCTCGAATCCAAGCTTTGAGGTTGCCATTGACCGTTTCGATACTGATGATCGGCAATTCTGACTGACCCGCCAGCGGGGGCTGCTGATACAATGCCGGCCCTGTTTCGTACTCATTGCCAGGAGCATCCGGTGTCCGTCGTGTTCGTCGCCGCCTCCCAACTGCCCACGCCCTTCGGTGTGTTCACCATGCACGGTTTTCTCGATGAGGCTACCGGCAAGGAACATGTCGCCCTGACTTTCGGCAACGTCGCCGACGGTGCACCGGTGCTGGGGCGTCTGCACTCCGAATGCCTGACCGGCGACGCGCTGTTCAGCCTGCGTTGCGACTGTGGTGCCCAACTGCAGGCTGCGCTGCAGGCCATCGCCAACGAAGGTCGCGGCGTGCTGCTGTATCTGCGTCAGGAGGGCCGGGGCATTGGTCTGCTGAACAAGATCCGCGCCTATGAGCTGCAGGACGGTGGCGCCGATACCGTGGAAGCCAACGAGCGCCTGGGTTTCGGTGCTGACCAGCGTGACTACGCCATCTGCCTGCCGATGCTCGAGCATCTGGGCATCGACAGCCTCAAGCTGATGACCAATAACCCGCGCAAGGTCAAGGCGCTGGGCGACATGGGCATCGCCGTGGATCACCGTGTGCCGTTGCAGATTGCACACAACCCCTACAACAAGCGCTACCTCGCCACCAAGGCCGGCAAACTCGGTCATATGCTGGGCAACCAGCATCAGGGTGAGACCGAGGAGCGCCTGTGACCCGAGGCCAGGTAAAGCGGCGTCTTGCGCTGGCCTGGTGGCGTCAACTGGGCGTGGCGCTGGCGCCCTTGTTCATGTTCAACCTGCTGTTCGGCGGTGGCGGGCACACGGTCATGAGCATGCCGATGTTCATTGCCGGCCTGGCCTCGATGTTCGTCAGCCTGCCGCTGTTCTCTGCCTACAAGCACGCCCTTATCGCCACCCAGAAAGCCCTCGATAGTGACGAGGAACCCGCCGCCTGGCTGGAGTTGGATCGTGTGCGTCTGCGCGCCCTGCTTGGGGCTGCGCTGCCTGCGTGGATCGCCGCGTTGGCAGTCCTTGCTGGCCTCGAGGCGATCCCGTTGGTACTGCTGGCGCTGTCGTCCATCGTGCTACACAGCCTCTACCGCATACCTCGCCAGTTGGGTTGATGCGCACGCTGCTGCTCGCGCTTTGCCTGCTGGCGTTGCCGCTGTCAGCTGCCGAGCGTGTGATCAGCCTGGCACCCTCGCTCAGTGAAATCATGCTCGACCTGGATGCTGCTGACCTGCTGGTCGGCGTGCTCGAAGGCGATGAGCGTCCCGCCGCGCTGGCGCACCTGCCCACTGTTGGTCGTTATGGTCAGCTGGAATTCGAGCGACTGCTGCAACTGGAACCGGATCTGATCCTTATCGCACCCGGTAGCGTGCCGCCGGCGCAACAAGCGCAGTTGCAGCGTTTCGGTATCGACCTGCTGATCGTCGAGCCGCAGCGCCTTGACCAACTCGGCGAGGCCTTCGTGCGTATTGGTGAGCGAGTGGGCCGGGCGGAGCAGGGTGAGCGGCTGGCTGACGAGTTTCGGGCTCAGTTGCAGGCGCTGCGCCAGCACTACCGGCGTGAGCAGCCCCTGACGGTGTTCTATCAGATCTGGTACCAGCCGCTTTACACCATCGGTGGCGAACAACTGATCGGCGATGCCCTGCAGGTGTGTGGCGCGCGCAATCTGTTCGAGGACCTGCCGCAGCCGGCGCCGCAGATCAGCGTCGAGGCGGTACTGGCGCGTGATCCCGATGTGATTCTCGGCGGCAGCAATGCCGAGCTGAGCGCCTGGCAGGCCTGGCCGCAGTTGCATGCGGTGCGCCGGGGGCAGGTATGGGCAGTGCCGGACAAGGGCCTGGAAAGGCCCAGTCGGCAGATGCTGGGCGCCATCGAGCAGTTATGTGAGCGGATGGCGGTTGCGCGGTAGCCCCTTCAGGCGGTGCGCCGTGCGCACCAAGGTCAGAGTTGCGGCGTCCAGGTGACGGCGAACAGCGCGGTACGCCCGGCGCTGTTGTAGCCGAAACGGCCATTGGGTGTGCTGTAGGTCGCTTCTGCGTAATCCTTGTCCAGCAGATTATCCAGCTTCAGGCTCAGCCCCAGTTCCTCATTGGCCTGCCAGGCGGCGCGGAGGCTGAGCAGGCCATAGCCGCTCATCTCGATGTCGTTGTCGGCATCATCATAGCGACCACTGATCGCACGCCAGCCTGCGCCCACCGACACATCGCCAAAGCGGCGGTCGAGATCCAGGCTCAGCGTGCGTTTGGCCCGGCGCAGCAGGGTATGGCCGCTGTCGCGGTCACGCGGGTCGATCAGGGCTAGAGCGAGATTGCCCTGCCAGCCGAACAGCTCCTGCTGCACGGCGGCCTCGAAGCCATTGATCCGCGCAGTCTGGATGTTCTGTGGAATGAAGCTTTCGTCGAAGACGATGGCATCTTCGATTTCGGTTCGATACACGGAAGCCTGCAACGATCCTGTGTCGCTGTAGCGGCTGCGCCATTGCAGCTCGTAGCTCTTGGAGCGCTCGGCTTGCAGGTCGGGGTTGCCGTACGACTGATCGTAGAGATCATTGAAAGTTGGCGCTCTGAAACCTTCGCTGTACGACAGGATCAGGTCGTTGGCCCTGTTCAGGGGCAGGGTCAGCGCCGCGTTCCAGGTGTTCTCGCTGCCGAACTGCTGGTTATCGTCGTGGCGCAGTCCCAGCTCGGTCGAGAATGTATCGCCGCTGTAGCGGTGTTGGACGAAAGCCGCGCGGTTCCAGCGTGAATCCTCCGCGAAGTCTGCGCTGCTGTGCAGGCGATCCTCGTACCAGTCGGCGCCAGCCAGAATTTGCTGGTGGTCGGTGAGGGTCAGGGTATTTACCCAGCTCGCCGAGTCGCGATAGGTGGTATAGGTAAAGAATGAATCGGTTGACGCCAGCGGCGAGTCATCACCCGTGTCGCGCTGGTCTTTACTGTGACCCATTTCCAGGCGGCTGCTCCAGCGGTCGTTGAGGCGGCCGTCGATGAACCCGGAAAGGCTGCTGACCTGAAAGTCCGTTGTCGGTAGCAGGCCGGTAAAAACATCGTCGTATTCAACCTGCCCGCGCTGATCGAGAGCACTAAAGCCCACCTGCAGATCGTCATTGAAACTGTGCGACAGATTCAGGCTGAGCGAGCGGTTGCGATAGGCGTCATCGTCGCTGTTGGCGCCTAAACCGTCGCGGGTGGCGTCGATGCCGGCCGTCTCGTCCAACGCTGCGCTGAGGTTAAAGCGCGTACGTTCGTCACCACCGGCGAGACCAAGGCTGCGCTGGTACGTGCTGTCGCTGCCTGCCGCCAGGCGCGCGTAAGGCTTGAGGCCGCGGCCATCGCCCTGACGAGTGAAAATCTGAATCACCCCGCCAATGGCGTCGGAGCCATACAGCGCCGAACGCGCGCCACGTACCACTTCGATACGCTCGATCTGCTCGGGGGCGAGAAACTCCAGGCTGCTGGTGCCGCTTGAGGCCGCCGCGATACGTTGCCCGTCGACCAGGACCAGGGTTTGTGCCGTGCTGGTGCCGCGCAGGAACACACCCGTCTGGCTGCCAGCACCGCCAGTGCGGACGACGCTGAGGCCGGGCACGCGCTCCAGCAACTCGGCGACGCTACTGACCTGCAGACGTTCGATGTCGTCCCGCTCGAACACCGTGGTGGCGGCGGTGGCCCGCGCTTGCGGTTCGGCCAGGCGCCCGGAGGTGACGACCAGCGGCTCGGCCACGTAGGGCTCGGCGGCCAGCGAGAGACCTGGCATGACGGCGATGGCCAGAGCCAGACGGGACAGTTTCATTCTCTTTCCTCAACGGTCGGCAGACGGTCGAGGAGGGCAGGCGCAAGCGCAGGACGGCGCTTGACCGTGCTGCCCTCCGCAACACCGGTCGCACCGCCTGGGCCGGTCTCCGGGCTCTCGACCCAGGTCCGCCTTCTCAGGCTTGGCCCAGTGGCTGTTGGACGTGGCGCAAGCTCAGCACTTGCAGTCGATTACCGTTGCGGGGGCAGCGCCGGATTTACACCGACTTCCCGTTTAACGCCGCTTGCGCAGCGCACCCTGGCGGAACATGAATGGCGCGCACCTTAGTGCGCACGCATATGAATGACAAGCAAGCGCCGCTCATTCAGCGATGAGCGGGCTTCATGCTCAGGCCTGAAGCAAACTCAGACGCTCACGTACCGCGCGTTCGATCCCTGCTTCGTCGAGGCCGCACTCGGCGAGCATCTGGCTCGGCTTGGCGTGCTCGACGTAGTAGTCGGGCAGGCCCAGGTGCAGCATCGGCAGCTGGATGTTCTCGGCGGCGAAGAATTCGCTGACCGCGCTACCGGCGCCGCCCATGATGCTGTTTTCTTCGATGGTCACCAGCAGCTCGTGGCTGCCTGCCAGCTCGCGCAGCAGCGCTTCGTCCAGCGGCTTGACGAAGCGCATGTCGACCACCGTGGCATCCAGGGTTTCACCGACGCGCAGGGCTTCGGCCAGTTGCACGCCGAAGGCCAGCAGGGCGACGCCCTTGCCCTGGCGGCGCACCACCGCCTTGCCAATTTCCAGCGGCTCCAGGCCGGCATCGAGCGCTGCATTGGGGCCGGTGCCACGCGGGTAGCGCACCGCTGCCGGGCCGTCGAACAGGTGGCCGGTGGTGAGCATGCGGCGCATCTCGTTCTCGTCGCTCGGCGTCATCACCAGCATGCCGGGGATGCAGCGCAGGTAAGACAGGTCGAAGCTGCCTGCATGGGTCGGACCGTCTTCGCCGACCAGGCCGGCGCGGTCGATGGCGAACAGCACATCGAGGTGCTGCACGGCGACGTCGTGGATCAACTGGTCATAGGCGCGCTGGAGGAAGGTGGAGTAGATCGCCACCACCGGCTTGGCACCTTCGCAGGCCATGCCGGCGGCGAGGGTGACGGCGTGCTGCTCGGCAATGGCGACGTCGAAGTAGCGCTCGGGGAAGCGCTCGCTGAACGCCACCAGATCCGAGCCTTCCTTCATCGCCGGAGTGATGCCGACCAGGCGAGCGTCCTGCTCGGCCATGTCGCACAGCCACTGGCCGAACACGTTGGAGTATTTCGGGCCGCTTGGTTTCTTCGGTGCGGCGACCGGGGTCACCGGTTCCAGCTTGGTGATGGCGTGATAGCCGATGGGGTCAGCCTCGGCCGGGGCGAAACCCTTGCCCTTCTTGGTCACCACATGCAGGAACTGCGGGCCGTCGAGGTCGCGCATATTGCGCAGGGTGGTCACCAGGGTGGGCAGGTCGTGGCCGTCGATCGGGCCGACGTAGTTCCAGCCCAATTCTTCGAACAGGGTGCCGGGCACCAGCATGCCCTTGGCGTGTTCCTCGACCTTGCGCGCGATTTCCCAGGCGCCGGGCAGGCGCGAGAGGATCTTCTTGCTGCCCTCGCGCATGCTGGCGTAGGTGCGGCTGGAGATGATCTTGGCCAGGTAGTTGGACAGGCCGCCGACATTCTTGGAGATCGACATGTCGTTGTCGTTGAGGATCACCAGCATGTTGGCGTTGACGTCGGTGGCGTGGTTGAGCGCCTCGAAGGCCATGCCGGCGGTCAGGGCGCCGTCGCCGATCACCGCCACGCTCTTGCGCTTCTCGCCCTTGAGACGGGCCGCGATGGCCATGCCCAGCGCCGCGCTGATGCTGGTGCTGGAGTGGCCGACGCCGAAGGTGTCGTACTCGCTCTCGCTGCGTCGCGGGAAGGCGGCCAGGCCGTCCTTCTGGCGCAGCGTACCCATGCGTTCGCGACGACCGGTGAGGATCTTGTGCGGGTAGGCCTGGTGGCCGACGTCCCACACCAGGCGGTCATCGGGGGTGTCGAAGACGTAGTGCAGGGCGATGGTCAGCTCGATCACACCGAGCCCGGCACCGAAGTGCCCGCCGCTCTGGCCAACGCTGTAGAGCAGGTATTGGCGCAGTTCGTCAGCGAGGGTTTCCAGGTCCGCTTCGGCCAGGCGGCGCAGTTCGTCGGGCGTGTTGGCGCTGTCGAGCAGCGGCGTCAACGGGCGCTCGCGGGGGATCTCGTGGAAAGTGGTCGGCATCAGACGAATCGTTATAGGTGTAAAAGATGCGGCAGTTTACCTGATGCCGGGAAAACAGCCCAATCTGCTGACCACATCGGCGTTACCGGTAGTTTCGTGCGAGGAAATCCAGCAGCAGGGCGCTGACCCGTGCGCCGCATTCGGCCTGCAGCCAGTGGCCGGCGCCGGGCAGGTCGTGGCGTTCCAGGTGCGGCACCTTGTCGCCCATGCGCTTGAGCGCTGGCGCCTCGAAGCGGCCGACCGGGTCGTTTTCCCCGAGCAGGAACAGCGTCGGCTGCTCCACCTGCAGCCCGGCCAGATGCTCGGTGCTTTGCCAGTTGCGTTCGAAGTTGCGGTACCAGTTCAGTGCGCCGCGAAAACCGTGGCGCTCGAAGGTGCGCAGGTAGTGGGCGAACATCGCCTCGCTGCACCAGGCCGGCAGTGGCAGGTCGTCCGGCATGCCGTCGAACAGTCGCGCCTTGGCTGGTTTGTCCGTTGCCAGCAGGGCATCGCCGAGGCCGCCGAGCAGCAGGCGCAGGCTGCGGCCGATGTCCTCGTCCAGTTCGGCCTCGGCCACGCCCGGCTGCTGGAAGTAGAGGATGTAGTGGAAGCGCCCGGCGTAGGCCTCGCGCATCATCTCGATGGCGGGGCGTTTCGGCCGGCCACCGAAGGGCACCGACAGCGCGCCGAGCACCTTGACCCGCTCGGGCTCCCGCAGCGCCAGGTGCCAGGCCACCGGCGCGCCCCAGTCATGGCCGATCACTGCCACCTCACGCTGCTCGAGCATGTCCATGGCCGCCTGGATATCACCGCACAGAGTGATCAGGTCATAGGCCGTCGGATCGGCCGGCGCGCTGCTGGCGCCATAGCCGCGCATCTCCGGGGCGAACACCCGGTAGCCGGCGGCGGCCAGCGCCTCGATCTGTGGATGCCAGGCGTACCAGCATTCCGGGAAACCATGCAGCAGCCACACCGGCTTGCCGTGCTCGAGCCCGGCGCTGTACAGGCTCAGTTCGATGCCGTTAACGGCGAGCAGGCGATGGTCGATGTGCATGGATAATTCCTTGGCTATGTCTGAGTTAAGTGTTGGGGGGGTAAAGGGCCGTAGGGTGGGCCGGGCGGCGCTCCCTACAAGGCTCCGAACCTTCCCCGGAACTGCTTGGCAACAGCTAACGCGGATATAGCCAATTCCTTACCAGGTGTCGACGAAGGGACGTTTCTTGCCGTCGCGCCGGGTCGGACGCGGCGCCGCATTGAGGCCGCGTCCAGCCAGCGCAACGGCCTGGTCGGCCTTGCGTGTGTGCAGGCAGGTTCCGTCATCTTCGGCATATACCGCCACGCTGCGAATACCGAGGTCGGCGCAGGCCTGGGCGATACGGATGGCGATCTCGCCGCGGTTGGCGATCGGTAGGGCGGGGAAGGGCATGGCGGCTCCGGACGTCATGTCGTTATGGAGCCATCTTAGGAGGCTGGTCGCAGGGGTAAAGCAAGCCTTATGCGGCGATCATGCGGTCATAGATGATAATGATGGAGCGGGGTGGCTATCGCGGCTGAAGCCGCTCCCACAGCAGCGGCCTAGTTGCGTCGTTCGACGATGTAGCGCGCCAGCTCGCGCAGCGGTTCGGCGCTGTTGCCGAACGGGCACAGCACGTGCAGGGCCTGGTCGCGCAGTTCCAGTGCGTAGTCCTTGGCGGCGTCGAGGCCAAGCAGGGCGGGGTAGGTGGGCTTGTCGTGGGCTTCGTCCTTGCCCTGCGTCTTGCCCAGGGTGGCGGTGTCGCTCTCCACGTCGAGGATGTCGTCCTGTACCTGGAAGGCCAGGCCGATGGCGCGGGCGTATTGCAACAGGGCCTTGTGCGCGAGCTCGTCGATGTTGCCACTGGCCAGGGCGCCGAGCGCCACGCTGGCTTCGATCAGCGCGCCGGTCTTGTGCCGGTGCATCACTTCCAGCGCCTGCTGGTCGAGCCTCCGGCCGACCGAGCCAAGGTCGATGGCCTGACCGCCGACCATGCCGGCCGGGCCTGCAGCCTGGCTCAGCAACTCGATCATCTGCAGGCGCGTCTCGGCATCCTGCGGATTGCGCCGGTGGTCGGCGAGCACTTCGAAGGCCAGGCTTTGCAGACCATCGCCAGCAAGGATGGCACTGGCTTCGTCGAAGGCCTTGTGGGTGGTCGGCTGACCGCGACGCAGGTCGTCATCGTCCATCGCCGGCAGATCGTCATGCACCAGCGAGTAGGCATGGATCAGCTCCACCGCACAGGCAGCGCCATCGGCACGTTCGAGATCACCTTCGAGAGCCTCGCAAGCGGCATAGACCAGCAGCGGGCGCACGCGCTTGCCGCCGTTCATCACGCTGTAGCGCATGGCCTGGTAGAGGCGCTCGAGTTCTGCGCGCGGTGCTTGGAACAGCTGTTCCAGAGCGGTATCGACGCGACTCTGGCAGCGCTTCTGATACGCCGCAATCATGCGGGCTCGTCCGTATCGAAGGGGGTGGGCTGCAACTCACCATCGCGCTCGAGCAGTATCTGCACCTTCTGCTCGGCCTGAGCCAGCGCGGCCTGGCATTCGCGGGTCAGGCCGATGCCCTGCTCGAAAGCAGTCAGCGAGTCTTCCAGCGACAGCTCGCCGCTCTCCAGGCGCTCGACCAGCGTCTGCAGTTCGGCGAGGGAGTGTTCGAAGTCGGGGGCGGCTTTCTTGCGGGCCATGGTGCGGGTCTCGGGAAGCGTAGAAACGGCGCGACACTAGCAGAGGCGCGCCTCTCGGGCAAATCAGCGAGTTTCGGAGGCGCATAGCCGTGCGCCTGGGTAATGTCGATTCAACGCGATCATTCGTAGGAGCCCCGCCTCGGGGCGAAGCTTTTCAAATGCGCGGCGCCTTGATTCGCGGCGGGGCGCCGCTCCTACACATTCGATACGTCGACGCCTGACTGAGTGGCATCAGGCGTGCTCGGACACTGTCCGGTCTATTTTTCGCAGGGCTGGTTTTTACGCGGAGAAGTAGGTGCTCCAGAAGTAGTACAGGGTCATCGTGCTGCCGACCAGGATGACGAAGCTGCGCAGCAGTGCCGGCGGCAGCTTCTCGCCCAGTGCGCCACCGGCATAACCGCCGATGGTGGCGCCGGTGAGCAGGATCGCCAGCTCGTACCAGCTGACCCGGCCGGCGATCACGAAGGTCAGTGTGGCGATGCTGTAGATGACTGCCGAGATCAGGTTCTTCAGGGCGTTGGCGCGGGCCAGCGGGTGACCTTCGATGGAGAACGCGGCGAGCTGCAGAATACCCATGCCGGCGCCGAAGTAACCGCCGTAGATCGAAACGCCGATATGCGCGCCCAGCGACAGTGGCGTATGCGGCGGATGTGCGGATGCCTTGCTCTTGCGCCGCTCGGCCAGCCAGCGTCCCAGCCATGGGCTGGCGGCGAACAGCGCAGTGGCGGCCAGTAGCAGCCAGGGGATCAGTACGCGGAACACATCGTCGCCGCCTGCCAGCAGCAACAGACCGCCGAGCAGGCCACCGGCCAGACCGGCCAGCAGCAGCGGAAGCAGGTAGCGGCCCAACGGCCGCAATGAGGCGCGCGCGGCCCAGGCACCGGCCAGGCTGGCCGGCCACAGGGCCACGGCGTTGGTGGCGTTGGCCGTTACCGGCGGCAGGCCGGCGGCGAGCAGGGCGGGGAAGGAGAAAAAGGTGCCGCCGCCAGCCAGGGCATTCATGCCCCCAGCGGCGAAACCGGCGAGGGCCAGCAGCAGTATATCGAACAGGGACATCGGGCAGACTCGCACAAAAAAGGTGCAGCATAGAGCTGACCCTTCGGTCAGCCAAGTGCGACTAAAGTGACGAACCTGCCAATTGTCGTCTGTGCCAGGCCTATGCTTTGCGGCATCATCGCAGGCATCCGCCTTTGGTGCTCCCGATGAATATCGACACCCGTATCAAATTCCGCCACCTGCTGTGCTTTCTCGAAATCGCTCGCCAGCGCAGCTTCGCCAAGGCGGCCGATGCTCTGGCGGTCAGCCAGCCGGCTATTTCCAAGACGCTCAAGGAGTTGGAAGAAATCCTCGAGGCCAGTCTGTTCGAGCGGGGCAAGAGCGGGGTGAGCCTGACCGCTGCCGGGGTGGCCTTCATGCGCTATGCCGGGCCTTGCGTACAGGCGCTGCGTGATGGCGTGAACAGCCTGCGCGAAGGCGAGCACGAGGCTGGGCAGGTGCGCGTGGGCGTGTTGTCTACCGTCGAGAGCCTGCTGATTCCCGAGGTGGTCGGGCGCCTGCATCAGCGTCACTCGGCGCTGGTGGTCAGCGTTGCCATTGGGCCGGGCACCTACCTGCTCGGTCAGTTGCGCGTCGGCGAGCTGGACCTGGTGGTCGGGCGCATGACCGACAGCCCGGATATCCAGGGCCTGACCTTCGAGCACCTGTACAGCGAGTCGATGAGCCTGGTGGTGCGCCCCGGTCACCCGCTGCTGGCCGCCGGCGCCGCCGCGCTGGGACAGCTTGGCGATTACCCGCTGGTGCTGCCGACGGCCGGTACCACCATCCGCAAGCATGCCGACAGCCTGTTCGTACAGTGCGGAGTGACGCCCTCGCGGCAGCGCCTGGAGACCCTGTCGCCGGCGCTGAGTCGGCGCTACGTGCTGTCTGGCGATGCGCTGTGGGTGGCGCCGCAGGACGCGGTGTGCCTGGACGTGCAGCGCGGCGAGCTGGTCGAGTTGCAACTGCCGGTGCGTGAGCCTGGTGGCTCGGTAGGCATCTGCCGCAACAGCGCGCTGGCCCTGCCGCTGGCCGCCGAGCAGTTCTGCGCGGCGCTGCGTGAGGTGGCCGAAGCCTACCGCGAAGGGCTTTTTTCATAACCATTTGGTTATGGGTCGACGGCGTCTTTTCAATATTCCCCGCGTCTGCTTTGGCGGAAACTGTGCGTCAGCCTGATCCCAGGTCGACTCCACAATACTCACAACAGGAGCGCACCATGCCTGCCGAGGACAATCGCCGTTTCGTCATTCGTGACCGCAACTGGCACCCCAAAGCCCTGACGCCCGATTACAAGACCTCCATCGCCCGTTCGCCGCGCCAGGCGCTGGTGAGCATCCCGCAGTCGATCTCCGAGACCACCGGCCCGCATTTCTCGCACCTGAAGTTCGCCGAGCACGACAACGACCTGCTGCTCAACTTCAACAACGGTGGCCTGCCCATCGGCGAGCGCATCATCGTTTCCGGTCGGGTGATGGATCAGTACGGCAAGCCGATCTCGCATATTAACCCGGCAATCAAATACCCCAGATTATGCTGCGTAGGCGATACGTGGATGCCGGAAATAAGAACGGATTCTTTGAGGGGGCACGCTATGGACGCCTTGCTGGTCTCTCCATACCTAGGCCCAGAAATGCACATCCTTATCCCGAGGATCGCTTCGCGTCACATACCCGAGGCAGGAGCCGTATGCGGTAGTTCCGCACGTACGGATCTGTGCGAGGGGCGGCAGGTAACTGCCGCCCCTACCGCGACCGGTTGAGCAACAAGGGGCCAAGGCCGTGATCCCGAGAAAGCGTAACTCCGTGAAAGGCAATGCGTATCTGGACAGAGGTCTTTACCGCAACCGGCACTTGGTGGAGAACGCCTTCGCCCGGCTAAAGCACTACCGGGCAGTGGCATCTCGGCTCGACAAACTCAAGAGAAATTACGAAAGCGTCGTGGCCATGGCCTGTGCCTTTCTCTGGTTACCTATGTGAAACGGCAACAGCCCCTAGGCGGCACACCATCACTTCAACCCTGCTGTTTCTGCGCTAGATCAGGTCCACTTCGTGGTGCTGGCTGTTCAGGGCAGCGGCCGGTAAATGCGCTATGACCTTTGTTGTTTGCGTTGTTGCTTGACCTGATACATCTCGTTGTCCGCCAGCCTGATGGCCTCTTCAGCGGTGGTGCCATCAGGCATCACCGCCACTACCCCAACGCTCGCACCCTGATACTCATAGGGAGGCAGGCCGTTACCCAGGTCATACTGGCCAACAGTGGCCTTGCTCAGACGGGCCTGCATTAGCGCTGCTGCATCCCGGAGCTCTTGCGCAGGGGCAGGGCGCTGGAGGGCATTACCCAGGGCGATGACGATGAACTCGTCTCCTCCGATCCGGCCGACCATGTCGCTGGCTCTAAGGCTGCGCTTCAGCTCAGTGGCGATACCAAGCAGAAACTGATCACCCGCCTGGTGGCCGTAGCAGTCGTTGATCAGTTTGAATCCATCCAAGTCGATGACGGCAACGAGCACATACTTGCTGTCGCGCTGAGCCAAGGCGAACAGCTGTACAAGGTCACGCATGATGCCGCGCCGATTGGCGAGTCCAGTCAGCGGGTCGGTCAGCGCTAGCCGGCCAAGTTCGCTGTTGGCGGCCTGAAGTTGTGCGACCAATAGCTCGCGTTCCAGGGCGTAACCTAGCAAGCCCGACAGCAGAGCAAGCAACGGCTCCACATTGGCTGGACGGGCTACCTGAGCCGAGCTTGCCGCGCAGACGGTGCCCAGGACGCGGCCATCCTGCGATCTGATAGGTGCGCTCAGATAGGTCTTGATGCCCAGAGCCTTGGCCGCGTCGGAGTCGCCCCAGCACTCGGCAACGTTGTCTGAGTAAAGACGGTTCTCTTCAAGGGCTCGCTTGCACAGGGTATCGGCCCTGGGTACGACCAGCCCCTCCGGGATGATCATTGCGCCCGCATTGCGTGCAAACTCGACGCGTTGCACGCCCTGTTCGGTGTCGATAGTGGTCAGGTAGGTCGACTCCATGCCGGTGAACTGGTTAAGCAGCGACAACAAAGGGCGCGCCAGTTGCTCCAGCGTTTGCGCCTTGGGGATGGTTTCCGACAGCAAAGAGAGAATCTGATCCATTGGAGCGTACCGATAGTGACGTTGCGTGGTTAGTGTCATATAGCTGATTGGCATGACATAGAGCAGATACTCCCGCGCTGCGTCAAATCACCCCGTCACCCCAGCGCCATAGTCACAATGAAAACGGCCATTGAGTGTCGTGTTGGAGGTTGGTTTCAGTGTAGTTGTAGATGCTGCGGATATCCTCTTGCGGCGTCATGGCTGGCTTGTGCAGAACTTTGCCCAGCCTGCTTCGAGGTCAAACTCGGGCCATTGAGTGTTGGATCATGTGGTAACGAGCGCCGGTCAGAATCAGCAGTCTGGTTGCGATGGCGTCACGTGTATCGATGTTGAGCAGATCGGCTATAAGCTTCGGTGTGTCTTTCCATTGCAGTACTGGAAAGTGCTGGCGCTGCCTGGCCTTCTTTTTCTCTGCCTTGCTCAGCAGGTTGTCCAAGTGTCCGCGCCAGCGGGCAGGATTGTCCCCCTCGCGTAAGCGCCTGGCCTTGGCTGCATCCAGTATTTGCTCGATCTGGCCCCTGATTTCATCAGCAGTCCGGGTCTTGGTTGCCCAGATGGGTTGCAATGCAGTAAGCACATGCTCGGTGCTGATGATGTCAGCCGACAGCTTGCCCATGGTCGGGAAGGCGTAGAGCTCCAACTTGCGTAGCCAGCCTTTCCGCCACTTCTCAGACCAACTGCCGCCGTGTGCCTGTTGGTATTCGCGAGCGAGATCCTCGAAAGTCGTGCGACGTGCTGCGGCCTGGCGTTCGGCCTCGCGCTTGGCTTCCTTTGCCGCGTCGCGGGTTGCCAGTGGGTCGCTTCCGGAGGCGAGGAGCTTGCGTTGATCGGCGGCCAACTGCCGGGCTTGGCCGAGTGTGACGGCAGGGAAGGGGCCTTGCCCCATTTCGCGGCTGCGGCCATCCAGCTTGTAACGGAAGATCCAGCTGGTGTCGCCGCTCTTGGATACCTGGAAGTACAGGCCATCGCCATCATTGGTTTTTCCTGGCGTTGCAGCCTTGGCTATCGACTCCACGGTCTTGCTGGTCAGCTTGCCTATTACTCGCTCCTACTCCAACACACCCCCTCAACCCACACTCTGACCCACACCTTGGTTGCTGATTTTATGGATGGCTACGGGATGTCTTGGGACAGACCCTAAGCTGTAAGGCGCGTATTTTCTAGGGCTGTAGGATCTTGCTGGATTTCTTCGGGCAATAAAAAAGCCGGCTTGTGGCCGGCTTTTAGGAGGTGGTCAGGGCTTATTTTTGGTAAGCCGCGACTGCCTTGTTGATCAGGCCGCGGGCTTCTTCAGCGCCGCCCCAGCCTTCTACCTTGACCCACTTGCCCTTCTCCAGATCCTTGTAGTTCTCGAAGAAGTGCTTGATCTGCTCGATCAGCAGCGCGGGCAGGTCGGTGTATTCCTGAACGTCTTTGTATAGAACGGTCAGTTTGTCGTGCGGAACGGCAACCAGCTTGGCGTCGCCGCCGGCTTCGTCGCTCATGTGCAGTACGCCGACCGGACGAGCGCGGATCACCGAACCCGGTGCGACCGGATAAGGAGTCACGACCAGCACGTCGAGGGGGTCGCCGTCGTCAGCCAGAGTGTGCGGGATGAAACCGTAGTTGGCCGGGTAGAACATCGGCGTGGCCATGAAGCGATCGACCATCAGGCAATCAGTGTCGTGGTCGATTTCGTATTTGATCGGCGCGTGGTTGGCCGGGATTTCGATGGCAACGTAGATGTCGTTCGGCAGGTCTTTACCAGCCGGGATCTTGCTGTAGCTCATGGGGGAAACTCCCAGGGAGGGCCAAAAAAGTGGGGCGCATTATAGGCGTATTCGCAATGCGTTACTACGGCGGCCTACTCAGCCATTGGTCGCGTTTTCGACCGTCCTGTAGTCGGGGTGTTCCGCCTGCAGCCGTCGCAATCGCGCCAGGCTGTCCTGGCGGTAGAACAAGGACAGCTGCTGGTAGACGTCCGGAAAGGCATCTGCCAGCAGGTCCGGTGCGCTGAAGAAGTATTCGCTGGTCACCGCGAAGAACTCCGCCGGATCTTCGGCCGCGTACGGGTCAATGGCGGTCTCGGTGTCGGGATTGGCGTCCAGCTCGGCGTTCAGTGCGTCATAGGCGCTCTGCATGGCATGCGCCCAATCCTGCACGCGCATGTCGCGGTGCAGCGGCGGCAGGCCATTGGCGCCGCCTTCGAGCATGTCCAGCTTGTGCGCCAGTTCGTGGATCACCAGGTTGTAGCCTTCCCAGCCGCCACTGGCCTCGACCCCGGGCCAGGCGAGGATCACCGGGCCCTGTTGCCAGGCCTCGCCGCTGCGCGCGTCGTCCCACTCGTGTTCGATGCCGCTGGCATCGCGGTGGCGCTGCGGGCTGATGAAGTCATCCGGGTAGAGGACGATTTCGTGAAAACCCCGGTACCAGTCCAGATCGCCCAGGTGTAGCAGTGGCAACTGCGCCTGGGCGGCCAGCAGCAGGTGCTCGACCGGGCCTAGTTCCAGGCCCGGCAGGGCGGTCAGCTGTTTGTCATGCAGAAACAGCACGGCGCGCTCGCGCAACTGCTGCTCTTCGTGCTCGTCGAGGCCATCGAGAATTGGCAGGCGTCTGCGTACTTCAGCCCAGTGGGCCGGATCGACAGGGTTGTTTTCGAGGGTGCGACGACGGCGCCAGGCCTTGAAGGACCACATGCATGCGGGCTCGTTGGGAAGACCCGGCCACCATAAGCGCACCAGGCGCTCGCCACAAGTCGGCATAAAGGCTGCAAAGCCTCTTGCAGCTTCGCTGCAGCAGGAGGGCTGGGCATGGCGCTACAACTGCTGGAACACCCGGGCATCACGCTGGCGAGCGGCACCGGGCTGGACTTGCCGCACCAGGCCGCGCGGGCTCGGGCGATGTGGCTGGCCGGTCGCCGGCAGCGACCGCCGTTGCTGCTGGTCGTGTTGCTTTGGGCGCGCCACTGCCCTGATGTGGTGCAAAGCCTGGAGCGTCATCTGGACGCCCTGTTCGCCGATTTTCGCTGTACGCCTGAGGGTTGGAGTGAAACCCAGGCGGCGCGCCAGGTGCTGGCCGCACTGAATCTCCAGCTGTTTCGCCGGCTGCAGGCCGGGCAGGGCGTCGCCGACTTACATGCCGGTGTGCTGCTGATGCAGGGCGATGAGTTGCAGTTTCTGCAGGCGGGCAGTGTCGGCCTGGCGCGTGCGCACAAAGGTGTCTTGCAGATTCTGGCAGGTCGTGAGGGGCAGGCTCTCGGCGTCCAGGCAGAGCTGGCGCTGGTTCAGCACAATCTGTTGCCCAGCCGTGGCGAGCATCTGCTACTGGCGCCGCAACCGCTGCTCGATGTGAGTGATCTGCAAGGGCTATGTATCCAGGCGCAGGGTGGCTTGTGCGAGCGGTTGCAGCCGTTGTTGCAGGCCCCCGGCGCTGCAGTGCTGCTCGGCGTGGGGGAAACCCAGTGCCTGACGCCGGCGCGGTCCGCTGCGCCGCGCCTGGCGCTGGCGCAGATGGCCTGCGGCCAGCAGCTCGATGGTTGGACGCTGTTGCGTCAATGTCCTTATGGGCCGCCTGGGCGTTTGTATGTCGGGCGTGACGAGTCCGGACGGGAAGCCGTGCTCTGGTTCGCCGAGGAAGATGCAGGCGAAGCCTTCTGGCAGCGTGAGTGGGCGTTGCGGCGCAGTCCGCAGCAGGCGTTGCCGCAGGTGTTGTCGCCGCATCAGGCGCGCAGTCACGCGTATCTGGTCCTGGCCAAGCCGCCCCGCGGCATGCGCAACCTGTTCGATTGGGTGGCCGCCCATGGTGCGCCGGATACACAGACGCTGATGGGGGTGGTGACGCAACTGATCGCAGCCGTGCGTTCGTTGCAGCGCCGTGGCATGCAGGGGCTTTGGCTAAACCCCAGGCAGATTCTGCTCGGTGATGACGGGAGGGTGCTGTTTCTGCCTGGCGCAGCTGCGATCCTGCCCGGTGTAGCGCGTCAGCCTGTGCCTGAGCAGGCTGTGCCGCTGGCGCCGGAACTGCGCAGCGGCCGTGCACTGGATGGTCGTGCCGATCAGTTCGCCCTGGCGGCGCTGATGTACTGGCTGATGTCGGGGCAATGGCCGGAGGCGGCGCGCAGCGACGTCAAGCCTGGACACTGCTACGTGCCTCTGGCGACCTTTACCGTGCATGTGCCGCAAGGCTGGGATGGCGTGCTGGCCCGCGCCCTGGCGCCGCAGCCACAGGCACGTTTCGAGGCGCTATCGGAATTTCAGCTGGCATTGCAGCAGCCCTTGCAGGCGCGTCGCAGTCAGGCGCTAAGGCGGGCACCCTTGCAGATGGCACGCCTGGCTGTGTTGGGTCTGGGCACGCTGTCGTTGCTGTTGGGGCTGCTGCTCAGTCTTGGTGGCTGACGGGCGGCCGCTGCGCCTGCGAGGCGATCAATCGGAGTTGATCGGCAGTACGTAGTTCTTGAACTGTTCGTCCTCGACGAAGCCGATGGACTCGTAGACCTTCTGCGCCACCTCGTTGTCGCGGCTGGTGGCCACGCGCATGCGCACGGCGTTGGTTTCCTTGGCCATTTGCTTGGCGGTGTGCAGCAGGCGGTCGGCAACCAGTTGGCGGCGAGCATCCTCGGCGACGTAGATGTCGTTGAGAATCCACACGCGCTTGAGCGAAAGCGAGGAGAAGCTGGGGTAGAGCTGGCAGAAGCCGAGCAGCTTGTCTTCATCGTCGGCCAGGGCCAGGTAGATCACCGACTCCTTGCGGCGCAGGCGCTTCTCGAGGAACTTGCGTGACGACTCGGGGTAGGGCAGCTCGTTATAGAACTCGCGGTATTTGACGAACAGCGGGGTCAACAGGTCCAGGTGCTCCAGGGTGGCTTGGACGATGCGCATGGTGGGCCTCGGCTTCTCTCTGTAGTGGGGCAGGAGTGGCGATGCAGCTGTTGTGCCAGCGGGTCAGTCGATGCTGCCTCAAAGCCAGTTGAATGCGCAATCCAAGCAAGCGTTTGATTTTCTGGCTGTGGAGCAACTTGGTATTGGTGCATCTGTCTGAACTGGGCGCAGCAGTCGCCTGGCGGGTGCTGTGCTAACCTGCCGCCATCGCTTTAAGCCCTATGCGTAGGGCGTGTTCAGAGGTCATCAATGCACATCCATATTCTCGGTATCTGCGGCACTTTCATGGGGTCGCTGGCTGTTCTGGCCAAAGAGCTCGGCCATCGCGTCACCGGCTCCGATGCCAACGTTTACCCGCCCATGAGCACTCAGTTGGAAGCCCAGGGCATTGAGCTGATGGAGGGCTTTGATCCGGCGCACCTGCAGCCGGCACCGGATCTGGTGGTGGTGGGCAATGCCATGAGCCGTGGCAACCCGGCGGTGGAATACGTGCTGAACAAGGGGCTGCCCTACGTTTCCGGGCCGCAGTGGCTGGCCGATCACGTGCTGCAGGGGCGTTGGGTGTTGGCGGTGGCCGGCACCCACGGCAAGACCAGCAGTTCCAGCATGCTGGCCTGGGTGCTGGAACATGCCGGTATGAGCCCGGGCTTTCTGATCGGCGGCGTGCCGCAGAATTTTGGTATTTCCGCGCGCCTGGGCGGCACACCGTTCTTCGTGGTCGAGGCCGACGAGTACGACAGCGCCTTCTTCGACAAGCGCAGCAAGTTCGTCCACTACCGCCCGCGAACAGCGATCCTCAACAACCTGGAGTTCGATCACGCAGACATCTTCCCGGATCTGGCTGCTATCGAGCGGCAGTTCCACCATCTGGTGCGGATCATTCCCAGCGAAGGCCTGGTCATCCACCCGGCCAGCGAAACCGCGTTGGCGCGGGTGATCGAGATGGGCTGCTGGACGCCCGTGCAGACCACTGGTGAAGGTGGCCAGTGGCAGGCGCGTTTGCTCAGCGCCGATGGCTCGCGCTTCGAGGTGAGCTTCGACGGCAAGGTCGAGGGTACCGTGGAGTGGAACCTGACCGGCCAACACAACGTCGCCAACGCCCTGGCCGTGCTCGCGGCGGCGCGCCATGTCGGCGTGGTGCCGGCGCTGGGCATCGAGGCGCTGGGCCGGTTCGTCAACGCCAAGCGGCGCATGGAGAAGGTCGCCGAGGTCAATGGCGTGACCATTTTCGATGATTTCGCCCACCACCCCACGGCCATCGCTACCACGCTCGACGGCCTGCGCAAGCGTGTCGGCGACGATACCCAGGTGATTGCGGTGATCGAGCCGCGCTCCAACTCGATGAAGCTCGGCGCGCACCGTGACGGTCTGGCCGAATCGGCCGGGCAGGCCGATGCGGTGTTCTGGTATGCGCCGCCGAATCTCGGCTGGGACCTGGCCGCCACCGTGGCGCAGGCGCCGAACCCGACGCGCGTGTGCGACTCGCTGGAGTCGATCATCGACGGCGTGAAGGCGCTGGTGCGACCGGGTACGCAGGTGGTGGTCATGAGCAACGGCGGCTTCGGCGGCCTGCATGGTAAGCTGGCCAAGGCTCTGGACTGAAACGCATACCCCAGCGGTAGGGCGGGTGAAACCCGCCACATATCAAGAACCGGCGGGTTGCACCCGCCCTACGGAGCATCCATGAGCGGCCCTGAGAGAATTACCCTGGCCATGACCGGCGCCTCGGGCGCGCAATACGGCCTGCGCCTGCTCGATTGCCTGGTGCAGGAGGATCGCGAGGTGCACTTCCTGATCTCCAAGGCCGCGCAACTGGTGATGGCCACCGAAACAGACGTGGCGTTGCCGGCCAAGCCGCAATCCATGGCCCAGTTTCTGACCGAGTACACCGGCGCGGCGCCGGGGCAGATTCGCGTCTACGGCAAGGAAGACTGGATGGCCCCGGCCGCCTCCGGCTCCGGTGCGCCCACTGCCATGGTGGTAGTGCCGTGCAGCACCGGCACCCTGTCGGCCATTGCCAGCGGCGCCTGCAACAATCTGATCGAGCGCGCCGCCGACGTGGCGCTGAAGGAGCGCCGCCAGCTGATCCTGGTACCGCGTGAGGCGCCGTATTCGAGCATCCATCTGGAGAACATGCTCAAGCTGTCGAATCTGGGTGTGACCATCCTGCCGGCCTCGCCCGGCTTCTATCACCAGCCGCAGACGCTGGATGACCTGGTGGACTTCGTGGTCGCGCGCATCCTCAACTGCCTGAATATCCCCCAGGACATGCTGCCGCGCTGGGGCGAGCATCATTTGGTGTCGGATGACTAGCAGCGTGCGCCTGCTCTTATGCGCCGTGGCGCTGCTGAGCCTGAGCGGTTGCGCCACCGTGCGTACGCTGGACGCGGCCAAGCCCGGTGCCCCTGTGGTTTATGCAGGGACGCGGCTGGACTGGTATGCGATCAATGGCGGCTGCTGCCCGCTGGATCGTTTCGGCGCCGAGGCACCGCGTTACGCGGGGCTGGATCTGCCGGCCAGTGCGCTGCTCGACACCCTGCTGTTGCCGTTTTCGCTGGCTACGGCGCTGGGTGTGAGCCTGGGTGTCAGCGGCGGGTTGTAGCCCGATGCAATCCGGGAAAGGCGTTGGTGCGCGCGGCGCGGGCTACCGGATTGGCGTTGGTGGCGTCGTTCAGCAGGTTTCCGTTTCCACTTCCAGGCACACGTCGATCCACTCGGCACCGACCAGTTCGGCCATGCGCTGCGGGGCGATGCGCACCGCGCTGTGGGTGGCGCCGGCCGCTGGCAGCACTTCATCGAAAGCCAGCAACGAGCGGTCGCAGTAGACGCTCAGGGGCGTGGCCAGGCCGAATGGGCAAACGCCGCCGACCGGATGGCTGGTCAGTTCGACCACCGTTTGCGCATCGAGCATGCGTGCCTTGGTGCCAAAGCATTCCTTCATCTTGCGATTGTCGATGCGCGCATCGCCACGGGCGACGATCAACACGTCACGCTCGGCGATGCGGAAGGCCAGGGTCTTGGCGATCTGCCCTGGCGCCACGCCATGCGCTTCGGCAGCCAGCGCCACGGTGGCGGTGCTGGTCTGCAGCTCGATGATCGTGATGTCGGGCGCCTTGGCGGCGAAGAAGGCGCGGACAGAGGCCAGGCTCATGAAACGGTCCCCCAGGGCTGTCGAGATGAGCACGGTGCGCCGCTGCTGCAGTCGTGACCGTGCTGAAAAACAAACGGCCATGCTCGCGCTGCATGGCCGACACGTCAAGGCTAGATATCGTCAGTTTGCCAGCAGATGGGCTGCTTTTGCCGTCTCATCGAGCCCGTAGCGACCTTTTGCATCTCGTGTCACCCGGCCCATGGCCACGTCCGGGTCGTGGGTGAAGACCAGTCGACCGCCACGAGCATGCAGGTCGCTCAGCAGTGCTTCCTTCTCCTCGATCAGGCCTTCGGGGAAACGGTCGTAGCCCATGGTGATCGGCAGGTGAACCCAGGGTGCGCCGGGGATCAGGTCGCCAGGAAATACCACGGGGCCGCCCGGCATGGCCACTTCCGGCAACAATTGGCCCGGTGTGTGGCCATCGCTCCAGTGCAGGCGCCAATCGGGGCCGAGCAGTGCACAACTGTCGGTTTCATCGATCAGATGCAGGCGTCCGCTGGCTTCCAGCAGAGTCAGCAGCTCCGGGATATAGGAGGCCTTGTCGCGGGCGTGTGGCGTGCAGGCTCGCTGCCACTGGCGTCGACCGGTGACGAAGCGCGCGTTGGGAAATAGCAGGCGTGCCGGCTCGCCATCCTGCCAGGCGGCGAGCAGGCCGCCGGCGTGGTCGAAGTGCAGGTGGGTGAGCACGACGATATCGATGTCGGCATCGCTCAGGCCGAGTTTCGCCAGTTCATCGAGCAGGACGTGATGCGCTTCCTGCACGCCGAAGCGCTGCTTCAGCTCAGGGCTGAAGAAGGCGCCGATGCCGGTCTCGACCAGGATGTTGCGCGCGTCTTCCTGCACCAGCAGGGCGCGGCAGCCGAGGTCGATACGGTTCAGTTCGTCGGCCGGCATCCAGCGTTGCCAAAGGGCCTTGGGTGCGTTGCCGAACATGGCGCCGCCATCGAGTTTCTGGCTGTTGCCGGTCAGGGTGGTCAGGGTTCGCATGACGGTATCTCTTGTTCTTGAAGGCGGCTGTGCTCGATCTTGTATTGTCGCCGAGCCTTGCCGGGGGAAAAGCGCCGGCGCCGGTGAATAAAAAGCGCGGCGCCGAAGCAGCCGCGCAACACGCTCAAACCTGTAGGGCGGGTGCAACCCGCCGGTTTGGCGGTGGCGGGTTGCACCCGCCCTACTAAAACTGCTCGGCAGTCAGGCCATACAGCGGCTGGCTACCCCCCCGAATGCTCGCTTCCAGGCTCAGGGTACGCGGTAGCAGGCGGGCGAAGAAGAACTCGGCGGTGGCGAGCTTGCCGCCGTAGAAGGCTTCATCCTCTGCCTGCTTGTTCTGCGCCACCGCGGCCATGCGCGCCCACATGTAGGCGTAGGCGACGTAGCCGAACAGGTGCAGGTACTCCACCGAGGCGGCGCCGACCGAGTTGGGATCAACCTTGGCCTGCTCCAGCAGCCAGCCGCTGACCGCTTCCAGGCGTTCCAGCGCTTCCATCAGGCGATCACCGAAGGGCGATTCATGGGCGTGGGCGAAGTCACGCACTTCGCTGGCGAACAGGCGCAGCGCGGCGCCGCCATTGGCCATCACCTTGCGCCCGAGCAGGTCGAGCGCCTGGATGCCGTTGGTGCCCTCGTAGATCTGCGCGATGCGCACGTCGCGCACCAGTTGCTCCTGGCCCCATTCGCGGATGTAGCCGTGGCCGCCGAATACCTGCTGGCCGTGCACGCAGCTTTCCAGCCCGGTGTCGGTGAAGAAGGCCTTGGCCACCGGAGTCAGCAGGGCGACCAGTGCTTCGGCGTTCTGCCGTTCCTCGGCATCCTCGGCGTACTTGGCCAGGTCGAGCTGCTGGCCAACGTAGCAGGCGAATGCGCGACCACCCTCGTTCAGCGCCTTCATGGTCAGCAGCATGCGGCGTACGTCGGCGTGGACGATGATCGGGTCGGCGATCTTGTCCTTCGCCACCGGGCCGGTGGCGGCGCGGCTCTGGATACGTTCACGGGCGTAGGTCACTGCCGACTGGTAGGACGCCTCGGCGCAGCCGATGCCCTGGATGCCGATGGACAGGCGCTCGTAGTTCATCATGGTGAACATCGCCGCCAGGCCCTTGTTGACCTCACCGATCAGGTAGCCGGTGGCGCCGTCGAAGTTCATCACGCAGGTGGCCGAGGCCTTGATACCCATCTTGTGCTCGATGGAGCCGCAGCTCACCGCATTGCGCTCGCCCAGGCTGCCATCGGCGTTGACCATTATCTTGGGTACCAGAAACAGCGAGATGCCTTTCGGCCCGGCCGGTGCATCCGGCAGCTTGGCCAGCACCAGATGGATGATGTTCTCGGTCAGATCCTGCTCACCGCCAGTGATGAAAATCTTGCTGCCGGTAACCTTGTAGCTGCCGTCGGCTTGCGGTTCGGCCTTGGTGCGAATGATGCCCAGGTCGGTGCCGGCATGCGCCTCGGTCAGGCACATGGAGCCGGCCCAGCGGCCTTCGTACATCGGCGGCAGGTAGGTGGTTTTCAACGCTTCGCTGGCGTGGGCATCGATGGCCAGGCAGGCGCCGGAACTCAGCGCCGAATACCGGGCGAAGCTGGAGCCGGCGGCGTAGAGCATTTCCTCGAAGGCCACGGCGAGCATCTTGGGCATGCCCATGCCGCCGTAACTCGGGTTGCCGGAGAGGCCGACCCAGCCGCCTTCGATATAGGTGGCGTAGGCCTCGCGGAAACCGGTCGGGGTGCGCACGTCGCCATCGACCCACTGCGCGCCTTCCTCGTCGCCGCTGCGGTTTAGCGGGGCGATCAGCGTACCGGTGACCTTGGCCGCCTCTTCGAGAATGGCGTCGGCGGTGTCGGCATCGACGGTTTCGGCCAGGGCCGGCAGGCGTGCCCACAGGCTGGGCGCCTGGAAGACTTCATGGAGGACGAAGCGCATATCGCGCAGCGGGGCGTTGAATTCGGGCATGGTGCAACCTCGACAGCAGGGGCGCCGCGACAAGCGCGGCGCATGGAACGAAAGGTGTCAGTCGGCTTCGGTCGTCTCGCGCCGCTGGTCTTTGACGCTGGTGAATTTAAGCAGATGGGTGCGCTCGATCAGGATGTACAGCGCCGCGCCTGCGGCCAGGCCCCAACCCGCGCCGTAGACGGCGAGCACCACACCCATAGTGCCGGCGATGCCGCGCTCGGTGTTGTTGTTCAGTTGCTCGAAGCCGACCATCAGGCAGATATAGCCGGTGAGGATCAGCGTCAGCGACAGGGCGATCGGCAGCACCGGCTGGAAGAAACTGACCAGCGGCAGCATGAACAGCGCGGCGAAGCCGGTGATCCAGAAGGTGCCGGCGCCGCTGTAGATCGAGTCCATCGCCTTGCGCCCGTACTTGTAGCGTTCGGCCATGGTCGCCGCCACGGCTGTCCACAGCGGGCCAGCCAGGCCCGGGTAGGGCGCGAAGAAGGCGTGCAGGGCGTTGCGGATGGCGGTCACCAGATGAATGCGGTCGACGTTGTTTTCGATCACCTCGTCGGTGCGCAGCTCATCGGCGCGCTGCATCAGCGACTGGCCGACGATGATGTCGCCGAAGGCGATCACATAGGCGATCACTGCGGTGGGCACGGCCAGCATGAACACGTCGAGGCCGGGGAAGCCGACGTTGAACGGCAGGTAGTTCCACATCTCGCCGAAGGCCGGCGCGGTGATGCCCCATTTCACGTCCGGCATCTTGTACTCGCCCACGGCGATGCCGATGAAGATGGCGATCAGCATGCCCGGCACCATGCCGTAGTTGACGATCTTGCGGGCGAAGGGCACGCGCTCGGTCAGGCCCTTGAACGACACCGAGAACATCAGATACAGGCAGATCAGACTGCCCAGCACCAGGGAGATCGGCGTGTTGGCCAGACGGCCGCCCGCGCTGATTTCGCCCATCAGCGCGGCGATGCCGGCACCGATGATGATGCCGCCCTTCATCGAGTTGGGGATCAGTCGCACCAGGACACTGCCCAGGCGGGTGACGCCGAGGAAGAGGAAGATCACGAACACCAGAAACTGCAGGGCGAACAGCGCCTGAATGGCCGCAGGGCCCGGTTCGTAGTTGCCGAGAAACAGCAGCACCACGGGAATGCCGGGGGTGATCCAGCCCGGCACCAGCGGCACGCCGAGCAGCGCCGGCAGCATGAAGCCGATGCCGCACACCACTACATAGGCCAGGGCCACGTCATAGGGCAGGCCGAGGTATTTCTCCAGCAACGGGATCATCGCCAGGCTGACCACGAACATGATCAGCGCCTGCAGCATCTCGGCGGTTTCCCAGCGGTAATGCACGAAGGGTAGACGAACCTTGAACGGGCCGAAGGGCCAGTAAGGTTGTTCGTCGCCGTCACGGCGCTTGTAAATTTGCATGAAGGTTCTCCGTCGGCCGCCAGGGCCGGTTCTTGTTGTTGTGCAAACGGTTCATTCACCCCTCTCCCACCGGGAGAGGGGGCGGGGGTGAGGGCCGCTTCTACAGCGCCTTGGCCATATCGCGCAGGACGAACTTCTGGATCTTGCCGGTGCTGGTCTTGGGCAACTGGGTGAAGACCACGGTCTTGGGCACCTTGAAGCCCGCCAGGTGCTCGCGGCAGAAGCTCATGATCTCGCTGTCGCTGGCCTGCTGGCCGGTCTTCAGGGTGATGAAGGCGCAGGGCGTCTCGCCCCATTTCTCGTCCGGGCGGGCGACCACGGCCGCCTCCAGCACCGCCGGGTGGCGATAAAGCACGCCTTCGACCTCGATGGTGGAGATGTTCTCGCCGCCGGAGATGATGATGTCCTTGAGGCGATCGCGGATTTCCACGTAGCCGTCGGCGTGGCACACGCCCAGGTCGCCGGTGTGGAACCAGCCGCCTTCGAAGGCCTCGGCGGTAGCGCTGGGGTTCTTCAGGTAGCCCTTCATCACGGTGTTGCCGCGCATGAAGATCTCGCCGATGGTCTGGCCGTCACGCGGCACCGGCTCGAGGGTTTTCGGGTCGGCCACCATCACCCCTTCCAGGGTCGGGTAGCGCACGCCCTGGCGCGCCTTGATGGTGGCGCGTTCTTCCAGCGGCAGTTCGTCCCATTCGGCGTGCCAGGCGCACAGGGTTACCGGGCCGTAGACCTCGGTAAGGCCGTAGACGTGGGTCACGGCGATGCCCATTTCCTCCACTGCGCCGATCACCTTGGCGGGTGGCGCGGCGCCGGCGACCATGGCCTTGACCGGGTGATCGATGGCCGCCTTGGCCTCGGCCGGCATGTTTACCAGCGCATTGAGCACGATGGGCGCGCCGCACAGGTGAGTGACCTGCTCGTCGCGGATCAGGGTGAGGATCTTCGCCGGGTCGACGCGGCGCAGGAACACGTGCACGCCCGCCAGGGCGGTGATCGTCCAGGGGTAGCACCAGCCATTGCAGTGGAACATCGGCAGGGTCCACAGGTAGACCGGGTGGTTGCCCATAGCCCAGGTCATCTGGTTGCCCATGGCGTTGAGGAAGGCGCCACGGTGGTGATAGACCACGCCCTTGGGGTTGCCGGTGGTGCCGGAGGTGTAGTTGAGGCTGATGGCCTGCCACTCGTCCGTCGGCCACTGCCAGGCGAATTCGGGATCGCCTTCGGCGAGGAAGGCCTCGTAGTCCAGATCGCTGACCGCCTGGCCTTCGCCGTACTCGGGGTCGTCGACGTCGATCACCAGCGGCGGATGGTCGAGCATGCCGATGGCGGCGTGAATCACGTCGAAGAACTCGCGGTCGGCGATCACCACCTTGGCTTCGCCGTGCTGCAGCATGAAAGAGATGGCTTCGGCATCCAGGCGCACGTTGAGGGTGTTGAGCACCGCGCCGATCATCGGCACGCCGAAATGCACTTCGAGCATCGCCGGGATGTTCGGCAGCATCACCGCCACCGTGTCGCCCTGGCCGATGCCACGGCCGGCCAGTGCCGAGGCCAGGCGCCGGCAGCGCGCGTAGGTCTCGGCCCAGTTGCGACGAATCGAGCCATGCACTACGGCCGGGTAGTGCGGGTATACCGCCGCTGTGCGTTCGATGAAGCTCAGTGGGCTGAGGGCAACATGGTTGACGGCGGCGCGGCCGAGGCCCTGCTCGTAGATCGACATGGCGGATACACCTTTGGCTGATTGTTAGCTCTGGTTATTCCGGTAATGATGCAGGCATTACCGAAGCTTGCTGGTTTAGATTTATAGGTCATTTCTATTTTGTATGGAAGTTGTACCAAGGTTTTATAGAATAATTACTATATGAACATCGACGCTCATCTTTCTGCTGTTCCCCTGCAGTCCTGGCTGCGCATCCAGCGTGAGGCACCGCCGCTGGGGGGGCGTGCCGAGGCGTTGCGCCAGGCCTTGCTGGGGTGCCCGCAGGTGCGCCAGGCCTCGTACCTCACCTGGCAGCCGGCCAGTCGCACCTATGCCCAGGTCGATGACGGCCCGCGCCTGCCACCCGGCATGGGCGATCCGCTGGAAGCCAGTGACGAGACACTGTTCACCGCGCTTGGCGAGCAAGCCAGCCTGACCTTCGATGCCCTGCGCCGGCTGCCGTGCTGGCTGGCCGGGCGTTTGCGTCGCGCCGCGCTGCATCATGGCCAGGCGCTGGCCCTGCAACTGCAGCCTGGCCAACCGGGCGTGCTGCTGTTGCAGGTCGACGAGGCGGCCGGGCTGGAGTGGCTGCCCTGGTTGCGCGAGCTGCTGGTGCAGATGGTCGAACTGGCCTCGGGGTTGGCGCGCAGTGCGCCGCTGCTGTCATCCGACCCGCAGCCGGCGCTGCTGCTCGACGCCGATGCGCGCCTGCTGGAGAGCAATGCAGCGTTGCAGGGGCTGCTCGGTGCACGCTCGCTGGCGCAGGTGGGCGAGCTGCTGCCGGTCAACCATCTGCCGCTGGTGCGCGCCTGCCTGGAGCAGTCGCGGGCCGTGGAGGCGGTGGAAGCGCAGGATGGCGAGCGCATCCTGATCTGGAGCTTTATCCCCGATGTGGCAGAGCAGCGGGTGCTGGCGCGCTGCCGTGAGGCCACCCGCGAAGTCCTTGAGCAGCGCGAGGCGACGCGCGCCCGGCGGCTGTATCGGCTGATCACCGAGAACACCACCGACCTGATTTCCCGGCATACCCCGGATGGCGTGTTTCTCGACGCCACACCCGCTAGCTGGACATTGCTCGGCTATTGGCCGGAAGAGCTGCGTGGCATGGCCGTCGACAGCCTGCTGCATCCGCAGGATCAGTTGCAGCAGGCCAAGCAGGCGCGCGAAGCGCTGGAGCAGGACGGCTACCACACCATGAGCTATCGCATCCGGCATCGCGATGGGCGTTATCTCTGGTTCGAGACCGCCAGCCGCGCGATTCGCGAGACCTACACCGGTGCGGTGGTGGAGGTGGTCAGCGTGTCGCGCGACATCACCGCGCGTATCCAGGCCGAGGAGAACAAGCGCCGCCTGGAGGACGAGCTGGCGCACACCACGCGGCTGATCACCCTGGGTGAACTGGCCTCGGGGATTGCCCACGAGATCAATCAGCCGCTGGCGGCAGTGGTCAACTACGCCAGCGCCAGCCAGCGCTACCTGCAGGGCGTCGGCGGCGATCAGGCCGCTGTCGACAAGGTGGCGCAGGGGCTGGCGCGTATCACCGAGCACGCCAACCACGCCTCGGCCGTGATCAAGCGTCTGCGCGCCTTCCTGCGCAAGGGCCAGCGGCGCATGCAGGCGCTGAACCTGGCCGAGGTGGCGCGCGAAGCGGTGCGTCTGTGCAACTGGGAGGCCGGTACGGCGCAGGTGGCGGTGAGCGACCTGTTGCCGGACAATCTGCCGCCGGTATTCGCCGACCGCGTGCTGCTCGAACAGGTACTGCTCAACCTGCTGCGCAATGCCATCGATGCCAACCGCGAACGTCACCCTGGTGCACCTTCGCAGGTCCGTCTGGAGGCAAGCGAAGCGGACGGCAACCTGGCGGTCCGTGTGATCGATCAGGGGCCGGGTGTCAGTGACGAGCAGATGGGCAAGCTGTTCACGCCCTTTTACACCAGCAAGGCGGACGGCCTGGGACTTGGCCTGTCCATGAGCCGCAGCATCGTCGAAGGTTTTGGTGGGTCGCTGGAGGCATTGCCGGCCGAGGGCGGCGGGCTGTGTCTGGAGTGCCGCTTGCCGCTGGGCAGAGAGGATTAGGTTGATCTGTAGGAGCCGGCTTGCCGGCGATCAGGACTCGTGGCGCGACGCGAATCGGCGGACTGTTCGCTGGCGCTCCTGAGTCCGCCCTACGGCGGCCGGCGCTACCCAAACTAGGTCACGCATAACAACAAAAGGAGCAGTACAGGGATGCAACAACTGGTTTACGTGGTCGATGACGACCAGGGCATGCTCGACTCGACGCTCTGGCTGCTGGAGTCGGTAGGCCTCAAGGGCGTGCCGTTCACCAGCGGTCGGGCCTTTCTCGAGGCCTGCGATGCGGCGGCCAACGCCTGTGTGCTGCTCGATGTGCGCATGCCCGGCATGGGGGGGCTGAATGTGCAGGAGGAAATGCGCGCACGGGGTATCGACCTGCCGATCATTTTCGTCAGCGGCCATGCCGACGTGCCCATCGTCGTGCGCGCGTTCAAGGCCGGCGCGGTGGACTTCATCGAGAAGCCCTACAACGAGCAGTTACTGCTCGACAGCGTGCAGCAGGCGCTGGAGCGCCGTCCGGCCCGTCCGCGGCGCGATGCGCGCCTGGCCGAGGTGCAGGCGCGGCTCGATCAGCTCACCCCGCGTGAGCGCGATGTGCTGCTGCCGCTGGTGCGCGGCTACACCAACCGCGAAGTGGCCGAGCAGCTCGATATCAGCGTGAAGACCGTCGACCTGTATCGCTCGCGGGTGATGAAACGCATGCAGGCCGAGACGCTGCCGGAGTTGGTAGGTATGGTTATCGCCGCCGGGTTGGTCGATCCGCTGGCGTTGCGTTCCGGCGCGGTAAGCAGTTAGTCGCTCAGTCGGCCCAGCCGCGATAGACGTGGGTCATGGGCCTTGGCCCCTTGAGATAGCCGGTGCTCAGTTCGCGGATATGAAAGCCGCCGGCTCCTATCAGCGCGGGTATGTCGCGATCCAGATGGCAGCCGCCGGCCAGCGGTTTCCACAGCGGCGTCAGGCGCTTTTGCCAGCGCACCACCGGCAGATCCGGCGCCAGACCGTGTTCGCAGAACAGCAGACGCCCGCCAGGCTTGAGTACGCGGCGCATTTCGCGCAGGGCGGCGATGGCATCAGGGATGGTGCACAGGGTGAAGGTGCAGACGATGTCATCGAAGCTGGCATCCGCCGCCTGAATCTGCCCCAGCTCCAGGGCGATCATTTCCACCGGCACCTGGCAGCGTGCGGCGCGCTCGCGGGCCAGAGCCTGCATTTCCGCGGACGGGTCGACGCCAACCACCACCTCGACCCGCTGTGGGTCGTAGAAACTCAGGTTGAGTCCGCTGCCGATGCCGATTTCCAGCACGCGACCGCGCGCCTGTGGCACGAGTTGCGAGCGCGCCTTCATCACCGCGCCCATGCCGCAGGCGAAATCGATCAGGTGCGGCAGGATATGGCGGTCATAGAGGCCCATGGTTCAGGCTTCGTCCTGCCCCTCATCGTCCTCATCGTTGTCGCCGCGATAGGCGGCAAAGCATTTGAGGGTATGACTGACTTCGCTGCCTTCGATCAACCAACTGTCGTCCGCTTCGCTATAGCGCGCAGCCTGTACCGAAGCCAGGGAGAACTTCCACAGGCGGCGCTCGCGACCATCGATGCAGTGCACCTGCAGCAGCGGTTTGGCGGCGCTGTCGCTGCCCGCCGAGCCGGCGCTGATCTGTGCCAGCAGTTCGGTGTCGAGGTCGAACTGCCAGGCATACAGACTGTCGATCTCGAGCATGTCGGCGTCTTGCAGGGCCTCGATCAGGCTTGTCGGTTTCATCGCTTCATCCACGGCATCAGCGCCCCAAGCGGCGCAGGTCGGAAGACTCTATCACGCGCACACCGTCTTCCTCTTCCAGGGCCAGACGCCACAGGGCGCGAGCCAGGGCACAGGCGTCGATGCCACGGTACTTGCCCGGCAGCCAGCGCAGCAGGGGAGCCGCGAGGCGCTCGCCGAGACGAAACTCATGGCGTGCTCCGAGCAGCAGCGATGGGCGGGCGATGGTCAGTTGCGGCCAGTCCATGGCTTTCAGCGCCTCTTCGGTCTCGCCTTTGATGCGGTTGTAGAACACCTTTGAGCCGGGGTCGGCACCGAGGGCGCTGATCACCACCAGATGCCGTGCGCCCAGCTCGCGAGCGCGACGAGCGAAAGCCAGTACCAGGTCATGATCGACGGCACGGAAGGCTTCCTGCGAGCCGGCCTGCTTAATGGTGCTGCCCAGGCAGCAGAAAGCGGTATCGACCTGGCCGGACAATTGCGGCAGCAGCGCTTGCAAGTCGCCCACCGGGTTTTCCAGGTGCGGGTGGGCGGCCAGGGGGCGGCGGGTAGGCGCCAGCACGCGGGCGACCGTCGGCTCGCTGAGCAGGCGGTCGAGCAGGTACTCACCGGTGAGTCCGGTGGCGCCGGCGATAAGAATGTGCTGTGGGGTCAGGTACATGCGGTTATCTCTTGTCCGTCACAGTTCAGCTTAACAGGCTGTTGAAAAACTACCTGCGTTGGCAATGCTTCGTTTAAAACAGCCTCGTGCGCGAGTCCGATCAAAATGCTCATTTACAACTCGTAAGCTGCGCTTTTTCGGCTGTTTTTGCGGGGCCGCCATCGGTATCGTCTTGCCTGCCTCGGCTCGGGCTTCCTGCTTCGCTCTACCTCCTGCATCCATGCAGTCGTCGCCTACGTTTTTCAACGGCCTGTTAGTCCTTTGCCGGACCGCTGGCCACGGCACCGAGCGCGCGCTCGGCCTGGCTTTGGCGTAGTTCGCGCCAGTGCTGGAGTACGCCGCGGGGCGCCCAGATCTGCGGTTCGGAAGGTTCGAAGCCGTCGCTCTGCTCACGCTCGGCGACGCGTTCCTTGGCCAGCTCGAAGGCCCGCTCGAGGTTGTCGGTTTCGCCCAGCGCCTCGGCGAACAGGGCGCGACCGAAGTAGGTGAAGTCGTTCTCTTCACTGCAACCGAAGGACACCCGGTCGGCACGTGCGGCGGTCATCACCAGGGTCTTTTCGTCTTTCAGCGGCGGGATGAAACCGCCGGAGTAGCAGGCGGAAATCACCACCACCTTGTTGCGCTGCTTGAGCGGAGCGAGCAGGGCAGCCAGCTCGCTGGCAGGCAGGTCGGCCAGTTGCAGGCGCGGCTGGTCGAGATTGAGTTCATGGTGGCGCGAGCCGTGGCTGGTCAGGTAAATGAAGATCAGGTCTTCCTCGCCACTGCGTTCGGCAAGAGCCTGAACCACGCGGGTGAGGTTCTCGCGCGTGGCCAATAGGCGGTCGGCAAGATGGTCGCGGTGATTGATCAGGCTGACGCTGCCGTAAGCACCAAAGCGATCACGCATCAACCTGCTGACGTAATCGGCTTCACGCATGAACACGCTCTGCTTGCCGTCGCCCGCCAGGGTCAGCGCGTAGAGTTCGCGTGATGGTGTCGAGGCGGGGATCGCGGCGATGGCCTCTTCGAGCAGTTGTCCCTGTTGCAGCAGGCCCAGCTCCAGGCTGTCGGGCAGTGGCTGGCCCTGTTCGTCACGGACCAGGCGCCCGCTTTGCCAGGTGCCGGACTGACGGCTGCCGTCGGCCAGGGTCAGGGTGCCCTCGCCACTGTATTCTCCGCCGGAGAAATGGCCGCGGTAGGCGCTGCCGTCTGGCAAGGTGAGCAGGCCTTCGCCCTCGTACTGCCAGTCGGCGAATTCGCCGAGGTAGCGGGTGCCTTCGCCATCGGTGTATTCGCCGGGGCCCTGCATCACGCCTTCTACGAATTCGCCGGCCCAGGTCTCGCCGCCAGCGCTCTGGTAGCGACCTTTGCCATGAAACTCGTCGTTCTTGAAACCGCCGCTGTAGTTGTCGCCATCGGCGTTGTGGTAGCTGCCCTGGCCGCTGAGCAGACCCTGGGCGAACACGCCGCTGAACTGGTTGCCGTAGGCGTCGATGCGCACGCCCTGACCCTCTGGCTGTCCCTTGACGAACTGGCCCTGGAAGCTGCTGCCGTCGGCCATTTCCAGTTTGCCCAGACCGTGGAAGCGGTCGTTGAGAAATTCGCCCTGGTAACGCTGGCCGCCCTGTTCGAGCAGGCCGACGCCGCTGAAGCGATTGCGTTCGAAGCCGCCTTCGTAGCGGCTACCGTCGCTGTAGGTGAGGGTGCCCTGGCCGTGGAACATGCCTTCATGAAATTCGCCCAGATAGTGCTCGCCACCGGGGCCTTGCCACTCGCCGCTGCCTTCCAGCATGCCGTCCTTGAACTGGCCGACGAACCAGCTGCCATTGCGGTAGTCCAGACGCCCGGGGCCTTGCAATAGGCCATCGACGATCTCGCCACGATACTGGCCGCCGTCGGGCAGGGTGGCATTGGCCGGCAGTAGCGGACGCGCTTCGTCGCAACCGGCGATCAGCAGGGACAAGCAAACAGGCAGCAGGCGCAGGGCAAGGGAATTCATGGCGGACGTCCAGGTCGGTGCTTTGCTCGGCAGTATGCCGCAAGCCCGCAGGCTTGCGCTGTCGCATCGCACGCTTTGCTGACGCGAGAAGATTCCCGTTCCGGCCGCGAGGGCCGGAAACGGGAGCAGGCGGGGATCAAACGAAGCAGAGGGTCAGCGGCTCGGCGATGTAGGCCGGTTTTTCCTGGCCTTCGATTTCCAGCACGGCGCGCGCCTTGAGCAGCCACTGGCCGGGGTTCTTCTCGGTGGCATCGGTCAGGGTGACCACCAGGCGCACCTTGGAGTTGACCTTGACCGGCTGGATGAAGCGCACACTGTCGAGGCCGTAGTTCACTGCCATCTTCAGGCCCTGCGGCATGATCATGATGTTTTCCATCAGCATCGGCACCAGCGACAGCGACAGGAAACCGTGGGCGATGGTGGTGCCGAAGGGGGTGAGCTTGGCCTTTTCCGGGTCGACGTGGATGAACTGGTGGTCGCCGGTGCACTCGGCGAACTGGTTGATGCGCTGCTGGTCGATGGTCAGCCACTCGGACTTGCCGAGTTCCTTGCCAACATAGTCCTTGAGCTCTGCTACGGGTACGAACGGCATAGTTCCTCCTTGAGGACGCGTGTGTTGTTTTTGTTTGCGTGAAACCGTTGCGGCCTAGATCATCATGGGGGCGGCATCGGGTCAAGCCTGCCTTGGCGTGATGAATGAAGCGGCATAGGCCAGCCTGGCGAAGCAATACAGAGGCCTGCGCGCCTATAATGGCCAACATGCCTCAATAGATGCCCGGAATCCCCTCTCGCGAGCGGAAACGGCCATCGCTCGTTTTCTGGAGACCTCAAACATGCTGCTTCGCGGTCTTTCCTGGCTGGTGCTGTGCCAGTTGCTGGGTACTGTTCTCAACGTCCTGCTGTTACCGATGTTGCCAGGGCCGATCATCGGCATGCTGCTGTTGTTCGTCTTTCTCATGCTGCGCGGCGAGGTGGGCGAGCCGCTGAGCGTTGCGTCCAGCAGCCTGCTCAAATACCTGCCGCTGATTCTGGTGCCGCCTGCCGTGGGTGTGATGGCCTATGCCAGCGATATCGCCGCCGATTTCTGGGCCGTGGTCGGCGCGCTGGTGCTGTCGCTGCTGGTATCGCTGGCCTTCGCCGGCTGGTTGATGCAGAAACTGATCGAGCGCCAGCAGCGCCGGGAGGACGTATGAGTCCGGATTGGCAGGGCGCCTGGCAGGCGCTGACCCATCACCCGCTGTTCGGCATCGGCATCACCCTGGGCGCCTATCAGTTGGCCATGGCCGCCTACGAGCGCACCCGCTGGGTGTTCCTGCAGCCGGTGTTGGTATCGATGCTCACGGTGATCGGCATCCTGCTGCTGTGCGGCCTGAGTTTCGCCGAATACCGCAACAGCGTGGCGGCGCTGACTCTGCTACTCGGCCCGGCCACCGTGGCTCTGGCCGTGCCGCTGTACCTCAACCTGCGGCGGATTCGCCAGCTGTTCTGGCCGATCATCCTGACCTTGCTGATTGCCGGCACCTTCGCCACCGTGCTCGGCGCGGGGCTGGCCTGGCTGTTCGGCGCCGAGCGCATCATGCTGATGAGCATGGCGCCCAAGTCAGTGACCTCGCCGATCGCCATGCTGGTGGCCGATCAGATTGGCGGTATCGCAGCATTGGCGGCGGTGTTCGTGATGATCACCGGGGTCATCGGCGCCATCGTCGGGCCATCCATTCTGCGTTTGTGCCGGGTGCACCATCCGGCGGCGCAGGGGATGGCGCTGGGCATCACCGCGCATGCCGTGGGCACGGCGCGGGCGCTGCAGGAGAGTGACGAATGCGGTGCTTTTGCCGCCCTGGCGATGAGCCTGATGGGGGTGATCACCGCCGTGCTGTTGCCTCTGGCGATTGTCCTGTTGCTGTGAGAGCCTGCCAGGCGATTGGCGATGCCTTGGCACCTTGCATGAATAACAGGTCATGAACCGATGAATCTGCCGCTGTTCCCCCTCAACACCGTACTGTTTCCCGGTTGCGTGCTCGATTTGCAGATATTCGAGGCACGCTACCTGGACATGATCAGCCGCTGCATGAAACAGGGTTCTGGCTTTGGCGTGGTATGCATCATCGAGGGTGCCGAGGTCGGCGATGCGGCCAGCCATTTCGCGGCGATCGGCTGCGAGGCGCGGGTCTGCGATTTCCAGCAGCGCCCCAATGGCCTGCTGGGCATTCGCGTGGAGGGTGGCCGTCGCTTCAGGGTCGAGCGCGCTCAGGTGCTGCCGGATCAACTGACCATCGCCGACGTGCAATGGCTCGACGCCCCCGAGGAGCGACCATTGCGCGGCGAACATGCCGATCTGGCGGCGCTGCTCCTGGCTCTGGCTCAGCATCCGCTGGTCGCAGGTCTGGGTATGACCGAGCTGCCTGAAGGGCAATGGCAACTGGCCAATCAACTGGCCTACCTGCTGCCGCTGGAGCCGCAGCAGAAACTGCAGTTGCTGCAGATGGACGATCCCGAGCAGCGCCTCGATCAGTTGCAGGCCATGGTCGAGCGTCTGCAGGGTGATGGCGCATAGATTGCCCGTCACGCCATGTTCAATAGCGATAGCGCAGCAGGGCCGCCGATAGCTCCCAGGTGACCATGGCACCGAACAATGCGGCGCATGCCGGAATCACCAGCCACCACACTCTGGCCGGCAGGGCCTGCATTGGCGCGGCGCGCTGAACCAGAGCCAGGCTGAGGGCGCAGCTGGTCAGGGCTACCAGGACGCCGGCGATGATGTCGCTGGGCCAGTGCACGCCCAGGTAGACCCGCGACAGGGCGATGGCCAGGGCCGGTAGTGTGGCTACCACCAGCCAACTCAGACGTGTCCGTGCCGCGCTGCCGCGTCCTGCCAGTACACCCAGGGCCAGAAAGAACGCGAACGCCGCCGAGGTATGGCCGCTCGGCAGGCTGTAGCTCTCCAGGGGGTGTAGCAGGACATCCGGGCGTGTGCGCTCCAGCAGGTGCTTCAGGATGGTGGTGGCGGTGGCGGCCAGCAGCAGGCTGCCCGTGACGAACAGGCCGGCCTGCCAGCGACCTGCCGCTAACAGCAGCACGGTCAGCAGGGTGCCGGTAGCCAGTTGCACGTGGAAGTCGCCGAGGCGGGTGATCAGCACCGCGATGGCATCGAAGGCGCGGCTGCGTTCGTCCTGCACCAGGGCCATCAGTCCCTGATCGAGGCTGTCCAGATGGGGGAAGCCGATCAGCAGCGCGGCCAGGGCGATGGCGCCGAGCAGTGCGGCCAGGCTGGCGGCCCAGCGCCTTTCACGCAGGCTGGCCTGGATGATCAGCAGCAACACCACCGCCAGGCCGGCACAGACGATGCCGGCAGCGCCCCAGAAGCCTTCCGGTAGCGGCAGGCGCAAGGCCGCGCCAGTGGCCCAGCCAGGCAGCATGTAGGCGACTGCCCAGCCGGCAGCGGCAAGCATGCTGACCAGCGCGAAGCGCACTGCAGGCATATCCAGCATGCCGGCCACCAGTGGCAGCATCGGCCGCAGTGGGCCGATATAGCGGCCGACCAGCAGGCTGATCACGCCGTAATGCTGGAAGTAGTTCTCGGCGCCGATCAGCCACTCGGGATGCTCGCGCAGCACCGGCAGGCGCCGGATACCCTGATGGAAACGGCGACCCAAGGTGTAGGAAATCGCATCACCGAGCAGGCCGCCGGTATAGGCGAGCAGCAGTGTCTGCCACAGCTCCAGGGCGCCATTGCCGGCCAACACGGCGAGGGTGAACAGCACCACGGTGCCAGGGATGACGATGCCGGCCACTGCCAGGCACTCCAGACAGGCGACTAGGAAAATGGCCAATGCCAGCCAGTGCGGGCTGCCTTGCAGCCAGGTGGTCATGCTGTCGAACCATTGCATCATGGTCGGGCAGGCTCCAGCGTGTGTAGTTGATAGTCGTGTCCTTCGACCTGTCCACGGCGCAAAGGGTTGCGCGTGCAGTGGCGGGCATAGCGGGCGTCGACGAAGCGGTAAGGCAGGTCCTCGTCACGGCCCTTGGGAATGCCCAGTCGCGCACACTGGATGATCGAGTGCGGTCGTTCGCCGACATCCTCGACGAATAGTCGTTGCAGGTCGAAGCGGCGTGCGTCCCAATCCGGCACTTTCAGACCAAGCGCTTTGCACAGCAGGGTCTGTCCGGCGCACAAGCGCTCGGGGGTGCGCGGCTGGCTCTGGCTGCCTGGGTTGTTGCGTTGCATCGCGGCCAGAGCATCGGCGCCGCTGATGGCATCGAGCCACGGATGCGCCGACTTGATCAGCACCGCGTTGCCCGGCCCCTGGGCGCTGAAGTTCAGCGAGTCGCCACCGCGCGCATAGTACATATAGATGTGCCCGCCGTCGGCGAACAGCGCCTTGCGTTTGTCGGTGTAGCCGAGCGACGCATGGCTGCCCTTGTCGACCAGGTAATAGGCCTCGGTCTCGATGATCCGTGCACTCAGCCACTGCGCGCCGACACGATGGCGGATCACCTTGCCGAGCAGTTCGCGAGCAACCAGCTGTGCGTCGCGGTCGAAGAACGCATCGGGCAGTGGTCTGGCACCGGGCCAGGGCAAACTGAGGGTGGGTTCGGCAGGCTTCATCTATCGCACGGGGGCTAGGTCTCGGGCGGCGAGCATAGCAACAAGAAGCTTAAAAATGCCTGAACGTTCCAGCACCCTTGGTGCCCATGTTTGCCCATCGGTGCGCTACCCCGGCTAGGTCCGGCGTTGCCCAGCATTCATCACCTGGCGGACGAGCTGCCTACCGCTTGCCAGACGCCGCTGGGCGTGGCCTTGCGAGCCCGCTATAATCAGCCCATTTTTCCAACTGCCAGACCTCCGCCGCCATGACCGAGTCCGTGCACGACTACATGACCCGCCTGGGCCGGGCCGCCCGCCAGGCATCAAAGGTGCTCGCCCGTGCCAGCACCGCGCAGAAGAATCGCGCGCTGCAGGCCGCTGCCAGCGCCCTCGACGCCGCTCGCGCCGAGCTGACTGCCGCTAATGAGCTGGACCTGGCAGCTGCCCGCGCCAGCGGTCTGGAGCCGGCCATGGTCGACCGCCTGGCGCTGACGCCGAAGGTGATCGACAGCATGATCGAAGGCCTGCGCCAGGTGGCGACCCTGCCTGACCCGATCGGCGAGATTCAGGGCATGCGCTACCTGCCGTCCGGTATCCAGGTCGGCAAAATGCGTGTGCCGCTGGGCGTGATCGGCATCATCTACGAGTCGCGGCCGAACGTGACCATCGATGCGGCCAGCCTGTGCCTGAAGTCCGGCAACGCCACCATCCTGCGTGGCGGCTCCGAGGCCATCCATTCCAATCAGGCGATTGCCTGCTGTATCCAGCAGGGCCTGGCCGTGGCCGATCTGCCGGCAGCTGCCGTGCAGGTGGTGGAAACCACCGACCGCGCTGCGGTGGGCGAGCTGATCGCCATGCCGAAGTTCGTCGACGTGATCGTGCCGCGCGGTGGCAAGGGCCTGATCGAGCGCATCAGCCGCGACGCCAAGGTGCCGGTGATCAAGCACCTGGACGGTGTCTGCCACGTCTATGTCGATGTCGCGGCTGACCTGGACAAGGCCATTCGCGTCTGTGACAACGCCAAGACCCAGCGTTATTCGCCGTGCAACGCCATGGAAACCCTGCTGGTACACGCTGCCGTGGCCACCAAGGTGCTGCCGCCGCTGGCTGCCATCTACCGCGACAAGGGCGTGGAGCTGCGTGGCGATGCCGCGACCCGCGAACTGCTCGGCAGCGATGTGCTGCAAGCCAGCGAGGACGACTGGTTCGCCGAGTACAACGCGCCGATCCTGGCGATTCGCATCGTCGACTCGCTGGAGGCTGCCATCGAGCACATCAATCACTACGGCTCGCAGCACACCGACTCGATCATTACCGAGAACTTCAGCGATGCGCGGCGCTTCCTTACCGAGGTGGATTCCGCGTCGGTGATGGTCAATGCCTCGACCCGCTTCGCCGATGGTTTCGAGTACGGCCTGGGGGCGGAAATCGGCATCTCCACCGACAAGCTGCATGCCCGTGGCCCGGTCGGCCTGGAAGGGCTGACCAGCGAGAAGTACGTGGTTTTTGGCGACGGACACATTCGCACATAAATGAAACGAATCGGCGCCCGACGCATCGGCCTGCTCGGCGGTACCTTCAACCCGGTGCACAACGGGCACCTGCGTGCGGCGCTGGAAGTGGCCGAGTTCATGGCGCTGGACGAACTGCGGCTGATCCCCAGCGCCAGGCCGCCGCACCGTGATCTGCCACAGGCCACGGCCGAGCAGCGCCTGGCCATGGTCGAGCTGGCGGTGGCCGGCGAGCCGCGGTTGACGGTTGATGACCGCGAGCTCAAACGCGACAAACCGTCGTACACGGTGGACACCCTTGAGTCGGTGCGCGCCGAACTGGCAGCGGACGATCAGCTGTTCTTGTTGCTTGGCTGGGATGCCTTCTGCGGCTTGCCCAGTTGGCATCGTTGGCAGGAGCTGCTCGAGCACTGCCATCTGCTGGTACTGCAGCGGCCGGATGCCGACAGCGAGGCGCCGGAGGCGCTGCGCGATCTGCTGGCTGCACGCAGTGTCAGTGACCCGCTGAGCCTGCAAGGTGCAGGCGGGCAAATCAGTTTCATCTGGCAGACTCCGCTGGTGATTTCCGCCACGCAGATTCGCCACTTGTTGGCAACCGGCCGTTCGGCGCGATATCTGCTGCCGGATGCGGTACTGGCCTATATCCAGGCGCATGATCTGTACCGTGCGCCCAATGCTTGAAACGCCGCGCATGTGCGCCGGCGTCCATTACACGAGGCAAATGAGTCATTTATGAGTAAGCAGAACATGCCCAGCGACGAGCTGGTCAAGATCGCCGTGGCGGCGCTGGAAGAAATCAAGGCGACCGACATCACGGTGATCGACGTCAAGGACAAGACCAGCATCACCGATTTCATGGTGATCGCCAGCGGTAGTTCCAGTCGTCAGGTCAAGTCGCTGGTGGAAAACGTGCTGGAAAAGGTCAAGGAGCAGGGTGTGCGCCCGATCGGTAGCGAAGGTCTGGACAGTGGCGAATGGGCCCTGCTCGACCTGGGCGACATCGTCGTGCACGTGATGCTGCCGACCGCGCGTCAGTTCTATGACCTCGAGCGCCTGTGGCAAGGCGCCGAGCAGAGCCGCGCTCAGCACAGCGCCGAGTAAGCCTGGATCGTGCGGATCAAGTTGATCGCCGTCGGTTCGCGCATGCCGCGCTGGGTCGAGGAGGGCTGGCAGGAGTACGTCAAGCGTCTGCCTGCAGAACTGCCGCTGGAGCTGGTGGAAATTCCCCTCAACACCCGCGGCAAGAATGCCGACGTTGCCCGCCTGATCCGTCAGGAGGGCGAGGCCATGCTGAGCAAGGTGCAGCCCGGCGAACGTATCGTCACGCTGGAGGTCCATGGCAAGCCGTGGAGCACCGAGCAGCTGGCGGCGGAGCTGGAGCGCTGGCGTCTCGATGCGCGCAACGTCAACCTCATGGTCGGCGGTCCGGAAGGGCTGGCGCCGGAGGTCTGTGCGCGTAGCGAACAGCGCTGGTCGCTGTCGCCGCTGACCCTGCCGCATCCGCTGGTGCGTATTCTGCTCGGCGAGCAGATCTACCGAGCCTGGACCGTGCTGTCCGGCCATCCGTACCACAAGTGATCACCTAGTCATGCCGCAGCCGATTCGCCTCAAGGATCATGAAAAGGACGCTCGCCTGGTCAAGCGCCGGGTGCTCGTTGGCGGCGTCGTGATCATCCTGCTGACCTGCGTGCTGATCATGCGCATGTACTACCTGCAGGTGATTCAGTACGAGCATCACAGCACCCTGGCGGAAAACAACCGCATCCATGTGCAGCCGATCCCGCCGACCCGCGGGCTGATCTTCGACCGCAATGGCGTGATCATCGCCGACAACCGCCCCAGCTTCAGCCTGACCGTGACCCGCGAACGCGCCGGTGACTGGCCAAGCGTGCTCGATGCGGTGGTCGAGGTGCTGGAACTCAGCGAGGATGATCGTGCCCTGTTCGAGCGCCGCGTGCGCCAGGGGCGGCGTCCGTTCGAACCGGTGCCGATTCTGTTCGAACTGTCCGAAGAGCAGATCGCTCGCATTGCGGTCAACCAGTTCCGCCTGCCTGGCGTCGAGGTGGCGGCGCAACTGGTGCGGCATTATCCGCAGCAGGAACACTTCGCGCATTCGGTCGGCTACGTCGGGCGCATCAACGAGCAGGAGCTCAAGCGTCTGGATCCGACCGATTACGCCGGCACCCACCATATCGGCAAGACCGGTATCGAGCGTTTCTACGAGGACGAGTTGCACGGCGAAGTCGGCTATGAAGAGGTCGAGACCAATGCCCGTGGTCGCGTGTTGCGTGTGCTCAATCGTGTCGATCCGAAACCGGGCAAGGACATCGTGCTCAGCCTCGATGTCCACTTGCAGGAAGCGGCCGAGAACGCCCTCGGTGGGCGTCGTGGCGCTGTGGTGGCCATCGATCCGAACAATGGCGAAGTGCTGGCGATGGTCAGCCAGCCCAGTTTCGACCCCAACCCGTTCGTCACCGGCATCAGTTTCAAGGCCTATGGCGAATTGCGCGACTCCATTGACCAGCCGCTGTACAACCGCGTGTTGCGTGGCCTTTATCCGCCGGGCTCGACTATCAAGCCGATGGTGGCTGTGGCCGGTCTCGATGCTGGCGTGGTCACCCCGCAGACCCGGGTGTTCGACCCGGGCTTCTATCAGTTGCCCAATCACAGCCATAAGTACCGTAACTGGAACCGCAGCGGTGATGGCTGGGTCGATCTCAACCTGGCCATCGCCCGTTCCAACGACACCTACTTCTACGACCTGGCGCACAAGATGGGCGTCGATCGCATGCATGAATACATGAGCCGCTTCGGCCTCGGCCAGCGCGTGGCGCTGGACATGTTCGAGGAGACCGCCGGCCTGATGCCTTCGCGTGACTGGAAGCGGGCGCGTTATCGCCAGCCCTGGTACCCGGGCGAGACGCTGATTCTCGGTATCGGCCAGGGCTATATGCAGACCACACCGCTGCAGTTGGCGCAGGCCACCGCGCTGATGGCCACGCGTGGCAAGTGGATTCGTCCGCACCTGGCCAAGAGTGTCGACGGACGCTTGCCCGTGGACCCCAACCCGATGCCGGATATCGTCCTGCGTGATCCGAAGTTCTGGGAGTATGGCATTCGTGCTATGGAAGACGTGCTGCACGGTGCCCGTGGTACGGCGCGCAAGGTCGGTGACAGTTCGGTCTACCGCATCGCCGGCAAGAGCGGCACGGCCCAGGTGGTGGCGATCAAACAGGGTGAGAAATACGACCGCAACAAGGTGCAGGAGCGCCACCGCGATCACGCCCTGTTCGTCGGTTTTGCACCCGCCAATAACCCGCAGATAGCCGTCGCGGTGATGGTGGAGAACGGCGAGTCAGGCTCCGGCGTCGCCGCCCCGGTGGTCAAGCAGGTGATGGATGCCTGGCTGCTGGACAAGGAAACCGGTCAGCTCAAGGCCGAGTTCGCGATGCCCAAGCCTGCCGAGGTCAGCCAGCGATGATCAGTAATTTCGACCGTACCCTGTCCGACGAGGACGTGCTGCGCCGTCGCGCCACCCTATTGCAACGTATGCATATCGATGGCTGGTTGCTGTTACTGCTGCTGGTTCTGGGGGCCGGCAGCCTGTTCATCCTGTATTCGGCCAGTGGCAAGAACATCGATTTGCTGCTCAAGCAGGCGTCCTCCTTCGGTATCGGCATGGTCGGGGTGGTGGTGATCGCCCAGTTCGACCCGCGCTTCATGGCGCGCTGGGTGCCGCTCGCCTATCTCATTGGGGTTGCCCTGTTGGCGGTAGTGGAGGTGATGGGCCACACTGCGATGGGCGCGACGCGCTGGATCAACATCCCGGGCGTGATCCGCTTCCAGCCGTCAGAGTTGATGAAGATCATCATGCCGATGACCATCGCCTGGTACCTGTCGCGACATAACCTGCCGCCGCGCTTCAAGCACATCGTTATCAGCCTGGCGATGATTGGCGTGCCTTTCGTGCTGATCTTCAAGCAGCCGGATCTCGGCACTTCGCTGCTGGTACTGGCGTCGGGCGCTTTCGTCGTGTTCATGGCCGGTCTGCAGTGGCGCTGGATTGTCGGTGCAGCGGCGGCGGCGGTGCCGATTGCGATAGGCATGTGGTACTTCGTCATGCATGACTACCAGAAGCGCCGTGTGTTGACCTTCCTCAACCCGGAGAACGATCCGCTGGGGGCGGGTTGGAACATCATCCAGTCCAAGGCGGCCATCGGTTCTGGCGGCGTATTGGGCAAGGGCTGGTTGCTGGGTACCCAGTCACACCTGGATTTTTTGCCGGAAAGCCATACGGACTTTATCATTGCCGTGCTCGCGGAGGAGTTCGGCCTGGTTGGCGTCTGTCTGTTGCTGCTGCTCTATCTGCTCTTGCTGGCGCGCGGTCTGGTGATCACTGCTCAGGCGCAGACGCTTTTCGGCAAGTTGCTGGCCGGCGCGCTGACCATGACCTTCTTCGTCTACGTATTCGTCAACATCGGCATGGTCAGCGGGCTGCTGCCAGTGGTTGGGGTGCCGCTGCCGTTCATTAGTTACGGTGGAACCCATCTGGTCACATTGTTGTCAGGCTTCGGGATATTGATGGCGATTCACACCCACAGAAAGTGGATCGCTCAGGTTTGATTTTGGGAGTTTCGAGTTGATGCATTCTTTGCGCAGTTGGGCTGTCCGTACGCTGCTTGGCGCTGCTATAGCCGGCACACTGGGTACCGCTTTGGCAGCTGATTATGACGGCTCGCCGCAGGTGGCCGAGTTCGTCGAGGAAATGACCCGCGACTATGGTTTTGCCAGCGAGCAACTGGTCAGCCTGTTCGCCGAGGTTGAGCGCAAGCAGGCGATTCTCGATGCCATCTCGCGCCCGGCAGAGAAGGTCAAGCCCTGGAAGGACTACCGGCCGATCTTCATCACCGACAAGCGTATCGCTCACGGCGTGGAATTCTGGAAAAACAACCAGGCTGCACTGGAGAAGGCCGAAGCCGAGTACGGTGTGCCGCCGCAATTCATCGTCGCCATCATCGGCGTGGAAACCTTCTATGGCGGCAACACCGGCAGTTGGCGGGTGATGGACGCCCTGTCGACCCTGGCCTTCGATTATCCGCCGCGTGCGCCGTTCTTCCGCAAGGAGCTGCGCGAATTTCTGCTGCTTACCCGTGAGGAACAGGTCGATCCGATCACCCTCAAGGGGTCTTATGCTGGCGCCATGGGCTTGCCACAGTTCATGCCGAGCAGTTTCCGTGCTTACGCCGTGGACTTCGATGGCGACGGCCATATCAACATCTGGAGCAACCCGACCGATGCCATCGGCAGTGTTGCCAGCTATTTCAAGCGCCACGGCTGGCAGGCCGGCGGTCAGGTCGCCAGTCGCGTCGAGGCCAGTGGTACTCGCGTCGACGAAGGCCTGACGCAGGGGCTGGATCCGGTAAAGAGCGTCGCCGAGCTGCGCGCGCTGGGCTGGCAGAGCCAGGACAAGCTGGCCGAAGATCTGCCGGTAACCGCGTTTCGTCTGGAAGGTGCGCAAGGCGATGAATACTGGTTCGGTTTGCCCAACTTCTACACCATCACCCGCTACAATCGCAGCGTGATGTATGCCATGGCGGTCAACCAACTGGCCGAACTGCTGGTCGAAGCGCGGGGTAATCGATGAGTGCGTCCAAACTGCTGCCGCTGGCAGCCTGCGTAACTGCAGCGCTGTTGCTGGCGAGCTGTTCTTCCAAGCGAGCACCGCAGCCTGCGGTGGTGCCCGGTCCGTCGGCTGGTATTTCCGGCCCGGATGATTTCAATCGACCGCACAAGGATGGCGCGCCCTGGTGGGATGTCGACGTGTCGAAGATTCAGGACGCCATCCCCATGCCCCATTACGGGCCGGTCAAGGCCAGCCCCTATGTGGTGTTCGGCAAACAGTACTACCCTATTCAGGATGCCCGTCGCTACCAGGCGGTCGGTCCGGCTTCCTGGTATGGCACCAAGTTTCATGGCCAGGCCACTGCCAACGGCGAGACCTACGACCTGTACGGCATGACCGCAGCACACAAGACGCTGCCGCTGCCCAGCTACGTACGGGTGACCAACCTGGAAAACGACAAGGTGGTGATCCTGCGGGTCAACGACCGTGGGCCGTTCTACTCCGACCGTATCATCGATCTGTCCTTTGCCGCGGCCAAAAAGCTCGGTTTCGCTGAAAAAGGCACTGCGCGGGTCAAGGTCGAAGGCATCGACCCGCATGAGTGGTGGGCGCAGCAGGGCCGTCCGGTGCCGCTGGTACTGGCTAACAATCAACCGGCCAAGGCTGCCGTTGCCCAGCCTGTCGCGCAGCCTGTCGAGCACTATTCGCCGCCGCCGACGCAGCACGCCGCTGCGGTGGTGCCGGTGCAGATCGACGCAAAAAAAAACGATTTACTCGCAGTCTCTGGCCTGTTTCTCCAGGTGGGAGCCTTCGCCAATCCGGACGCTGCGGAGCTGCTCAAGTCCAAGCTGAGCCAGACCAGCAGTGTGCCGGTGTTCATCAGCTCAGTGGTGCGCGACCAGCAGATACTGCACCGCGTCCGCATGGGGCCGATCAGCAATCAGGGAGAAGCTGAGCAGCTGCAGAGCAGCGTGCGCCTGGCCAACCTCGGCCAGGCCACGCTGGTGCGCGCCGACTGATGGCAACTTAACCGGCCTTTGCCGGACTAAATCCGAGGCTTGCCTGGTGCGAGTCGAAAGATGGCCCTGTGGGGTCGTACAACCCAAGCATTGATTTTCGAGAGACGGATGAACATCACCAGCTTCGTGCAACGTGCTTCACTGGTTCTTACCCTTCTGGCCGCCCCCCTGGCCATGGCCAACCCGCAGGTGGTGCCGGCGCCGCCGCAACTGGCCGCGAAATCCTACGTGCTGATGGACGCCGCCAGCGGCAATATCCTGGTCGAGAACAACGCTGACGAGCGCCTGCCGCCCGCCAGCCTGACCAAGCTGATGACGGCTTATATCGCGACCCTGGAAATCCGTAATGGCAAGATCGGCGAGCAGGATCTGGTAACCATCAGCGAGCACGCCTGGCGCACAGGTGGCGCTGCGTCCGGTGGCTCCACCATGTTTCTGCCGGTGAACAGCCAGGCCACGGTCGACGACTTGCTGCACGGCATCATCATTCAGTCCGGTAACGATGCCAGCATCGCCATCGCCGAATATATCGCCGGCAGCGAAGATGCCTTCGCTGACATGATGAACGCCACTGCCGAACGTCTGGGCATGAAGAACAGCCACTTTGTGAACGCGACCGGCCTGCCGCATCCTGAGCATTACTCCAGCGCCCATGACATGGCGATCCTGGCCCGTGCGATCATCAATGAAGATGCCGAGCACTATGCGATCTACTCGCAGAAAGAGTTTCTCTGGAACAATATCAAGCAGCCCAACCGTAACCTGCTGCTGTGGCGTGACCGCACCGTCGATGGCCTGAAGACTGGCCACACTTCGGAGGCGGGCTTCTGCCTGGTCGCCTCGGCCGTACGTGATGGTTCGCGCATGATTACCTCGATATTCGGTACTGACAGCGAGCAGGCCCGCGCAGCGGAAACCCAGAAGCTGCTGACCTATGGTTTCCGTTTCTTCGAAAGCCGCACCTTCTATCAGAAAGGCGCCGAGCTGGCTCAGGCCACTGTCTGGAAAGGTACTGCGCATCAGGTGAAGGCCGGCCTCGCCGAAGACCTGACCCTGACCATGCCCAAGGGCCAACTGGAAAAACTGCAGGCCAGCATGACCCTCAACCCGCAACTGATCGCACCGATCCAGCAGGGCGATGTGATCGGCAAGGTCGAAGTCAAACTGGGTGACGAGGTGGTGCGCAGCACCGACCTGGTGGCTCTGGAGTCGGTGGACGAGGGCAGCCTGATGCGCCGTCTGTGGGACAGCATTCGCCTGTTCTTCTTCGGCCTTTTCAACTGACAAGCCTGGCCGCTCCTGATGGAGCGGCCCTTTTCTGGACGGGCCGCGAGCCCGCTGACGCCATGACCGATAACGACGTTCAAGCCCCTAAAATCGAATTTCCCTGCGAGCGTTACCCGATCAAGGTAATCGGCATTGCGGGTGAGGGTTTCTCCGATCTGGTGATCGAGGTGATCCAGCGCCATGCGCCGGATCTGGATGCCTCCACGCTGGTGCTGCGCGACAGCCGTAACGGCAACTTCCTCTCCGTACAGGTGCTGATCACCGCCACCAGCGTCGAGCAGTTGCAGGCGATTCATGTTGACCTGCGTGCCACCGGCCGCGTGCATATGGTGCTGTGATAGCCATGCCCGAGCTTGTCGTCCGTCACCTAGGATTGGTCGACTACCAGCCCACGCTGGAAGCCATGCGCGAGTTGACCCGTGAGCGCGATGCACAGACCCCGGACGAAATCTGGTTGCTGCAGCATCCCAAGGTGTTCACTCAGGGCCAAGCTGGCAAGGCCGAGCATGTACTCGCCGCCGGCGATATTCCGGTGATTCAGGTCGAGCGCGGCGGGCAGGTGACCTACCACGGCCCCGGTCAGCTGGTGGCCTATCTGATGCTCGATCTGCGTCGCCTTGACCTTGGTGTGCGCGAACTGGTCACCGCCATGGAGCAAAGCCTGGTGGAGCTGTTGGCCAGCTATGGCATCGAGGCTGCGCCCAAAGCGGATGCGCCCGGTGTATACGTGGCAGGTGACAAGATCGCCTCGCTGGGGCTGCGCGTCAGCCGTGGCTGCTCGTTCCATGGTCTGGCGCTGAACGTCGATATGGACATGTCGCCTTTCCTGCGCATCAACCCATGCGGCTACGCGGGGCTGAAGATGGTGCAGATGCGTGACCTGCTGCAAGCGCCGCCCGTGTTCGACGAGGTGTCGCAACGTCTGGAACAGGCGCTGTGTGCCCGTCTGGGTTACGTGTAGGCTCATGCGAGCGAATGCGTAGGCGCGGCACCCAAAGCTTCGCCCCGGGGCGGGGCTCCTACGCAGGCGCGTAGCCACGCATGCTTACTGACAGTAACGAAAAAGGGACGCCGAGGCGTAATGCCAGTCAGTTAAGCCGTTGCACTCGATTTTTGTAGGAGCCGGCTTGCCGGCGATCCGCCATAAAAAGCATCGCCAGCAAGCTGGCTCCTACGAAAAGCGCCCCCTCTACTGCAAGTAGGAGGGGATGGTGACGAACTTATCTGATCAGCATTACGCCGAGGCGTCCCTTTTGTTTTCCGAGAGGATCTGTCTCAGTTCAGATTCAGCGCCGGAATCAGGCTGGCGTTGACCTCCTGGCCAGGCACCGGAAGCGGAGCGGCGAGACCCAGGTTGTTCTTCTCGAACACGCGATCAGCGCGGTAGCTGGAACGCACCAGCGGGCCGGCAGCGACTTCCATGAAGCCTTTCTCCAGACCGATGTCACGCAAGCGATTGAACTCTTCAGGGCTGACCCAGCGTTGCACCTTGAGGTGGTTGCGCGTGGGTTGCAGGTACTGGCCGAGGGTGAGGATGTCCACGCCGATGGCGCGCAGGTCATCCATGGTCTCGAGGATTTCCTCGTCGGTTTCACCCAGGCCGAGCATCAGGCTGGTCTTGGTCAGCACGTCGGGGCGGTGCTTCTTGGCGTGCTCGAGCACCTTGAGGGTCTTCTCGTAGCCGGCGCGTGGATCGCGAACCAAATAGGTGAGACGTTTGACCGTCTCGACGTTCTGCGCGAAGACTTCGAGACCGGAGTCGACCACGCGCTCGATGGCCTGATGATCGCCATCGAAATCCGGGGTCAGGGCTTCGACCACCACCTGCGGGGTGTTTTCCTTGATCGCTCGCACGCAGGCTGCATAGTGGCCGGCGCCGCCATCTTCGAGGTCGTCACGGTCCACCGAGGTCAGCACGATATAACGCAGGGCCATCAGTTCCACCGACTTGGCAGTGTTCTGCGGCTCTTCCAGGTCAAGCCAGCCATTGGGGTTGCCGGTGTCCACGGCGCAGAAGCGGCAGGCGCGGGTGCAAACCGAGCCCATCAGCATGATGGTGGCCGTGCCGTTGGACCAGCATTCGCCCATGTTCGGACAGTGCGATTCCTGGCAGACGGTACTCAGGCGGTGTTCGCCGACGTTGCGCTTGACCGCCTCGAAACGGCTACCGCCAGGAGCCTTGACCCGCAGCCACTTGGGCTTGGGTTCGAACACCTGGGGTTCGGCCGAGGCGCGGCGCTTCTGACCATCCTTGATCGCGGTGATGCCTTGGGCGGTGCGAAATTTTTCGCCGCTGGCGACGGATTTGGGCGAGGAGGTGTCGGACATCGGAAATCTGGGCTCCGGTAGAGGCTCCGTGGGCAGGTGGCTTTTGGCCGCCTGCCAGTCTATCACAGAAGGTGTATGCAGACGCTGAGGCCGCCTGTCGACAAAACACCGCCAAGGCGTTTTTTTGGGGGGCGTCGCTGTGACCGCTCGGCAAGGCGCTTGCCGATGATGGCAAGCCCCCCTGAGGTGTCAGTGCTGGATTCAGCGTGTGCGCAGCTGTTGCAGCAGTTGGGTGTTGGGGTAGCCATCGGCTGGCCAGTTCAACTGCAGTTGCAGGGCGCGTATGGCCTTGCGCGTGTTGGCGCCGATGATGCCGTCGGCCGGACCCGGGTCGAAACCGGCTTGGGCCAGCAGCTCCTGCAGCTCAACACGTTCACTACGCCCCAACTGACGCTCACCCCGGGGCCATTGCCCCTTGATTTCGGTGCTGCGTAGCAGGTTGTCGGCGAGCAGACCGATGGCCAGCGCGTAGGACGTGGAGTTGTTGTACTTGAGGATGCTGCGGAAGTTATCCAGCAGCAGGAAGGCCGGGCCTTGGTGCCCGGCAGGCAGCTGCAGGCTGGCGCGCGCGCTGGCGGCTGCGCCGGTCGGTGCCAGTGGGCGCACGCCGAGTTCGGCCCACTCGGTCAGGCTGCGACGCTGATCCGGGTCTGCCAGGGCATAGTCGAAGTCGCTCGGCAGGCGCACCTCGAAACCCCAGGGCTGGCCGCGCTGCCATCCCGAGGCTTGCAGGTAATGAGCCGCCGAGGCCAAGGCATCGGCCGAGGAGTTCCACAGGTCGCGCTTGCCGTCGCCGTCGAAATCCACCGCATGCTGGTTATAGGTGGTGGGCATGAACTGGGTCTGGCCCATGGCGCCGGCCCAGGAACCGATCATGCGATCGCTGGGTACATCGCCGTTCTGCAGGATTTGCAGGGCGGCCAGCAACTGAGCACGCCAGAAGCCCTGGCGGCGACCGTCATAGGCCAGGGTGGCGAGGGAGCGGATTACGCTGTGGCTACCGATATTGTTACCGAAGTTGCTCTCCAGGCCCCAGATGGCCACCAGGATCTGCGCTTCGACGCCATATTGCTGCTCGATACGTTGCAGCATGGTGTTGTGCTGGGCCAGCAATACTCGGCCGCGGCCGATGCGGCTGGAGGAGACGGCACCGTCGAGATATTCCCACACCGGGCGAGTGAACTCGGGCTGACTGCTGTCTGCCTTGAGCACCGCAGGGTCAGGGGTGACGCCAGCGAATACGCGATCGAACAGCGCCGCGTCGATGCCGGTGGCAATCGCTTCGCTACGCATGGCCTGACGCCAGTCGGCGAAACTGGGCAAGGTTGTTTCGGTTGCAGTCTGGACCGCTGCAGTGGCAGTGGCGGTAGGCAGATTTTCCGCCGGGGCCTGGGCGCAGGCCGCCAGCAGCAGGAGAGGAAGCAGAGCCAGGACGCGACGAGGAAGCTGGTGTGGCATGTCTATCTCAGGACGTTTAAGCAGGCGCTTACCTTAGCATGCTCGGGCAACAGGCAGGGCCATCAGTGAGTCAACATACCCCATAAAGCAAGAGGCCTCCCAATTGTGGGAGGCTTCGCGGCGGTAGCTGCCTTTGCCTTTCTGTGGTCGTTCCTGGCGGGAGCGAAACAGCGGCTGGGCGACGATGGATTTGGCCTTGTTCGGCCGTTTGCCGGTTTTCTTGCTCATGGCATTTCCTCATGCAGACCGGCCTGCGCCAATGCAGGCGGCGAGGACTATGCGCCGCTGTACAGAAAATGTCCAGACGGGGGCGTAGGGCGGGTGCAGCCCGCCGTCAGCGGGTGGCGGGTTGCACCCGCCCTACGGAGAAAGACGCAGCCGTTGCCCGGAGAGTTGCAGGGTCAGCATGGCCAGTTCGCTCCACGGATCGCCAGCCGCTTGGCCCTTGATCTGTGTATCGATCAGTTGCGCCTGCTGCAACAACTGGCCCCAGCGTTTGCTGCTGTGACGCTGCAGCGCCTTGGAAACCAGCGGCCGGCGTTTGTCCCAGACGGGCGGGCGGGCGCTGGAGAAGGCCTTGTCCAAGGGGATGCCCTGGCTCTGCTGGTGGGCGATGCCGGCCAGCAGGCGAATCTCGCGCGCCAGCGCCCAGAGGATCACCGGGGTTTCCACGCCCTCGCCACGCAGGCCTTCGAGCATGCGCAGGGCATGGGCGGCGTCACCACCGAGGGCACAATCGATCAGGCCGAAGACGTCGAAGCGGGCGCTGTCGGCCACTGCTGCTTGCACGGTCTCGGCGTCGACCTGATTGCCTTCGGCGAGCAGCTTGAGCTTTTCCACTTCCTGGGCGGCGGCCAGCAGGTTGCCTTCTACCCGCGCGGCGATCATGTCCACGGCATCGGCGCTGGCGCTCAGGCCGGCCTGCGCGAGGCGCTGGCGAATCCACTGCGGCAACTGATTGGCATCTATCGGCCAGATCTGGATGAACTGGCTCACCTGGCCGTCGATCAGGGCCTTGGCCCATTTGGATTTCTGCGTGCTGCCATCAAGCTTGGGCAGGCTCAGCAAGAGGACGGTGTCCTCGGGCGGGCGAGCCAGGTACTCGAGCAGGGCGGCTGTGCCCTTGTCGCCTGGCTTGCCGGAAGGCAGGCGCAGTTCCAGCAGGCGCTTCTCGGCGAACAGCGACAGGCTGGCACCAGCCTGCAGCAGGTTGCCCCAGTCGAAGTTGGTTTCGGCATTGAACACCTGGCGTTCGCCGAACCCCTGCTGGCGGCAGGCATTGCGAATGGCGTCAGCGGTTTCCTGGCACAGCAATGGCTCGTCGCCGCTGATCGCATAGACAGGTGCCAGTGCGCCTTGCAGGTGTTTGCCGAGTTGCGCGGGGGCAAGCTTCATCGGGGTGATGTCATCAGGGGGCAGGGCGTCTGGCCGCGGCTGCGGCCCTTGGGCCTTTAGCGGGACGGCAGTTCGATCGGCGACTGCTGCGGGGCGACCTGGCTCTCACGAACCCGGCGAGCGGCTTCCAGTGCCTCGGCTTCGGCCTTGGCGCGGGCTTCGGCGGTCTGCTGCAACTGGTCGAGTTGTGCCGGGGTAATCTGCTGCAGGGTGAGCATCAGTTGCTGGATCATTTCCCGGCGCAGTTCGCTGCGCAACTGAGCGGCTTCCTGATCGGAGCCGGCCAGGTTGTTGTCGTCCTGCTGGTAGTAGTTCTGCACTTCCACCTTGTTGCCGGTCAGCAGCAGGTTCTGCGTGCCACGGATCTCATACTCCAGGGCCATGGTCAGCTCATACTCGGCGGTACGTGCACCGCTGCTGTAGCTGGCGCTGCGACGATTCTCGGTCTCGCGGGTGATGACCAGCTTGTAGGGCGCGCCGGCATAAACGCGAACGTCGTTTCTCTCCAGTACTTCGCGTACCTGCTGCACGGTGTCGCCGTAGGCATCGCGCGCGCTGACGTCGAGTTCCTTGAGGGCGAACTGCACATCGCCGGTGCCACGCAGCTGGAAGCCGCATGCGCTGAGCAGGCCAGCCAGGCCGATGACCAGCAGATTCCGTTTCATCATTCTCATATCCCCTTGGCGGATCACGGCGCCACACATGTGTGGCGCCGAGCTTAATCAGTTGGCGACTATGTTGACCAGCTTGCCTGGCACCACGATGACCTTGCGAATGCTCAGGCCTTCAGTGAAGCGCAGGACGTTCTCGTTGGCACGAGCGGCGGCCTCGACGTCTTCGCGGCTGGAGCTGGCCGCAACGATGATCTGCCCGCGCAGCTTGCCGTTGACCTGTACCACCAGCGTCAGGCTGTCCTGCACCAGGGCGGATTCATTGACCTGCGGCCACTGCGCATCGATCACCGCATCGGCGTGGCCTAGGCGCTGCCACAGCTCGTGGCTGATGTGCGGGGTGATCGGCGCCAGCAGCAGAGTGACGATTTCCAGACCTTCGTGCACCAGCGCGCGATCCTGTTCGGTGGCGGTGGCGGCCTTTTCCAGCACGTTCATCAGGGTCATCACCTGGGCGATGGCGGTGTTGAACTTGTGGTGCTGGCCGATATCGTTGCTGGCCTGCTTGATCGCCAGGTGAATGGCGCGGCGCACGGCTTTCTGCTCGTCGGTGAGAACGGAGACATCCAGCTTGCCCGGCAGACCGGCGCTGACATGGCCATGAGCCAGACGCCAGACACGACGCAGGAAGCGGTTGGCGCCCTCGACGCCGGCATCCGACCATTCGCAGCTCTGATCGGGTGGCGAGGCGAACATCATGAACAGGCGGCAGGTGTCGGCGCCGTAGGCATCGATCATGGCCTGCGGGTCGACGCCATTGTTCTTCGACTTGGACATCTTCTCGGTGCCGCCGATTTCCACCGGCAGGCCGTCGGACTTGAGTTTGGCGCTGATGACCTTGGCCTTGGCATCGCGTTCCAGCTCGACATCGGCCGGGTTGAACCAGTCCTTGCCGCCGTTTTCCAGGGTGCGGTAGTAGGTCTCGGCGACCACCATGCCCTGGGTTAGCAGGTTCTTGAACGGCTCGTTGGACGACACAAGACCTTCGTCACGCATCAGCTTGTGGAAGAAGCGCGCGTACAAGAGGTGCAGGATGGCGTGTTCGATGCCGCCGATGTACTGATCCACCGGCAGCCAGTGGTTGGCTGCAGCCGGGTCGACCATGCCGCCCTCGTAGTTCGGGCTGGCGTAGCGGGCGAAGTACCAGGACGACTCGACGAAAGTGTCCATGGTGTCGGTTTCGCGCTTGGCATCGGCACCGCACTTCGGGCACTTGCACTGGTAGAACTCGGGCATGCGCGCCAGCGGCGAGCCTGCGCCGTCCGGCACCACGTCTTCGGGCAGCACCACCGGCAACTGGTCTTCCGGCACCGGCACGTCGCCGCAGGCGTCGCAGTGGATGATCGGGATCGGGCAGCCCCAGTAGCGCTGGCGGCTGATACCCCAGTCGCGCAGGCGGAACTGGGTCTTGCGCGCGCCGTGGCCGGTCGCTTCGAGGTCGGCGACTATGGCGTCGAAGGCGGCGCTGAAGTCGAGGTTATCGTACTTGCCGGAGTTGACGGTGGTCAGGCCGTCCTTGTCGGTGTACCAGGCCTGCCATTGCCCGCTGTCGTAGTCCTTGCCCTCGCCGGCGTAGACCGGCTGGATCGGCAGGTCGTACTTGTGGGCGAACTCGAAGTCGCGCTCGTCGTGGGCCGGCACGGCCATCACCGCGCCTTCGCCGTAGCCCCACAGCACGTAGTTGGCGACGAACACCGGCAGCTTGTCGCCGGTCAGCGGATGAATGACGAACTGGCCGGTGGCAACGCCCTTCTTCTCCATGGTGGCCATGTCGGCCTCGGCCACGGAGCCGGCCTTGCACTCGGCGATAAAGGCGGCGATGGCCGCATTGCCCTCGGCAGCGCGTTGGGCCAGCGGGTGTTCGGCGGCCACGGCCACGTAGGTGGCGCCCATCAGGGTGTCGGGGCGAGTCGAATAGACCTTGAGCTGGCCGTCGATGCCGATGCTGGCGACGTCATAGTCGAACACGATGTCGGCACCGTAGCTCTTGCCGATCCAGTTGCGCTGCATGGTCTTGACCTGCTCGGGCCAGCCATCCAGTTCATCCAGGCTGCTCAGCAGCTCTTCGGCATACGCAGTGATCTTGAAGTAGTACATCGGGATTTCGCGCTTCTCGATCAGCGCGCCCGAACGCCAGCCACGGCCGTCGATGACCTGCTCGTTGGCCAGTACGGTCTGGTCCACCGGGTCCCAGTTGACGGTACCGTTCTTGCGGTAGATCACGCCCTTTTCGAACAGGCGGGTGAACAGCCACTGTTCCCAGCGGTAGTAGTCCGGTTTGCAGGTGGTGACTTCGCGCGTCCAGTCGATGGCCAGGCCCAGCGATTTGAGCTGGGACTTCATGTAGGCGATGTTCTCGTAGGTCCACTTGGCCGGTGCGACCTGGTTCTTCATCGCCGCGTTTTCCGCCGGCATGCCGAAGGCGTCCCAGCCCATCGGCTGCAGCACGTTCTTGCCCTGCATGCGCTGGTAGCGCGCGATCACGTCACCGATGGTGTAGTTGCGCACGTGCCCCATGTGTAGCTTGCCGCTGGGGTAGGGGAACATCGACAGGCAGTAGAAGGTGTCCTTGCCCGGCTGTTCGCTGACGACGAAGGATTGTTGCGCGTCCCAGTGGGACTGCGCGGCGGCTTCTATTTCACGGGGCGAGTACTGTTCGTGCATGGCTCTGGCGCTGAAGGAATGGGGCTTGCGGAAAACGCCGTAGCATACATGAGCGCCGTCTATCGAGGGAAACCCAGATTGTGCCGCGTCCGCCGTTTGTCGCGGCGCCTGGCTGCGTGCGGGGCCTTCGCTAAGCTTTACTCAAGGCCCGCGGTTGTCGGGGCTCGCGAGGTGGCAGATGGCGGATGCACGGCAGGTGGAACGAGGCGGTGATCTTTACGAGCGACTGCTGCAACGGCTTGCCCTGGCGCTGGAAGAGGCCGATACCGCGAGTCGCCTGCATGCCGAGCCGCTGCGCGAGCTGGAGCTTGATGGGCTGAGCCCGGCGGAGCTGGAGCTGATCCGTGCCTATCTCAATCGTGACCTGCACTGGCTGCGCGGCTGGCACGCGGCGGCAGAAGAGTTGGCGCTGATACAGCGTCAGCCACTGCGCAGTGCCAAGACCGTTGACAGCAAGCCGATGGGCAGGATCAAATCCGTGATGACGCGGCGTCAGGCGCTTTGTTGCGCACTCTGCGGTGCGCCAGTCAGCTGGCATCGAGGGCAGGATGTACGAGCTTGCCAGGCCTGTGGCTCCAGGTTGTTTCGCAGCGGTAATCCGCATTAGCAGCCAGTTGAAAACCAACCTGCTAGGCTTGGGCGCCCCGGAGGTGCCTGATGCCGATTCGTTTCATCCTTAAACAACTGTTGATGCCACCAGGCGTTCTACTCCTGCTGATCGCGCTGGGCTGGTGGCTGCGTCGTCGCTTTCCCCGGCTCGCGTTTGCCTGCTTTACCGTCGGTTTCAGTGGGCTATGGCTGATGAGCCTGCCTGCGGTGACGCAGTGGAGTGCCGCCTGGTTGGAGCGTGAGCCGGTCCTGGAGCAGGCGCAGTGGGCGACCCTGGCGCAGCGCGCCGACGCCATCGTGATTCTCGGCGCCGGGCGTGAGCAGAGCGACCCGGGCTGGGGTGGAGCCGATCAGCCTGGGCTGATGGCCTTGGAGCGCCTGCGCTATGCCGCTCGCCTGGCGCGCGTATCCGGCCTGCCAATGGCGGCTACCGGTGGCCTGCATTATGGCCAGCCGCCCAGTGAGGCGGCACTGATGGCCGATGCCATGCGCCGCGACTACGGGCTGGAGATCCGCTGGCTGGAGGAGCAAAGCCGCACCACCTGGGAGAATGCAGTGCTCAGCGCTGAATTGTTGCAGCCCCAGGGCGTGCGGCGCGTGGTGCTGGTCACCCAGGCTTGGCACATGCAGCGTGCCCTCTGGAGTTTTGAGCAGGCCGGCTTCGAGGTGATCACCGCGCCGATGGGCTATCTCAGTTCGGGTTACGAGCGCCCGCTGGGGGGCTGGCTGCCAGAGTCGAGGGCTATCTGGCAGAGCAGTCAGGTGCTCAACGAAGTCATTGGGTTATTGGCGTATCCCATTGTCTACGGCAAGCAGTAGGGCGTACTCGCCGCAGGCAGTACGCCTGCGGGTTCTGCGTTGTGCGCCAGGCATGGCGCGTAGCGCCGTGACTGGCGCTGTTCGGTTCACA